>JBCNOP010000149.1:0-13227 GCA_039593775.1 Pseudoduganella sp. | reverse complement strand
ACGCCGCCACCAAGGGCATCATCATCGCCGATACCAAGTTCGAATTCGGCCTGGACGACAATGGCGTGCTGCACCTGATGGACGAAGTGCTGACCGCAGACTCCTCGCGCTTCTGGCCAGCCGACTCCTACCGTCCAGGCATCTCGCCGCCATCCTTCGACAAGCAGTTCGTGCGCGACTACCTGGAAACCCTGAAGGACTGGAACAAGGCTCCACCGGCACCAGCCCTGCCGGCAGAAGTGATCGAAAAGACCCAGGCCAAGTACTTCGAAGCCATCGAACGCCTGACCGGCGAAAAGCTGAAGGTATAAGCCATGTCCGATCAGAACAAGCCACTGGTTGGCATCATCATGGGCTCGTCCTCGGACTGGGACGTGATGAAGAACGCCGTCGACATGCTGAAGCAGTTCGGCGTGCCGTATGAAGCGCAAGTGATCTCCGCCCACCGCATGCCGGACGAAATGTATGCCTACGCCAAGAGCGCGCGCGAGCGCGGCCTGCGTGCCATCATCGCTGGCGCCGGCGGCGCGGCCCACCTGCCTGGCATGGTGGCTGCGATGACCATCGTGCCGGTGCTGGGCGTGCCTGTGCCGTCCAAGTACCTGCGCGGTGAAGATTCGCTGCTGTCCATCGTGCAGATGCCGAAAGGCGTGCCGGTATCGACCTTCGCCATCGGCGAGGCTGGTGCTGCCAACGCGGGCCTGACTGCCGTGGCGATCATCGCTACCACCGACGATGCGCTGGCTGCCAAGCTGGAAGAGTTCCGCGCTTCGCAAACCGCGGCCGCCAAGGCCATGACTTTGCCGTTGTAAGAGTATGAGTACTGATGTGAAAAATCCTCCGGCGTGGCTGGGTGTGATGGGCGGCGGCCAGCTTGGCCGCATGTTCGCGCACGCTGCGCAGAGCATGGGCTACAGCGTGGCCGTGCTGGAGCCGGCCGCTGACTGCCCTGCGGGGCATGCTGCCAATCGCCTGATCAATGCTGGCTACAGCGATGCTGACGGCCTCGATGCACTGGCTGCGCAATGCGTGGCTGTCACCACCGAGTTCGAGAACGTGCCGGCCGACAGCCTGTCGCGCCTGGCGCAATCGGTCTTCGTGGCGCCCAATGCACACGGCGTGTCCGTGGCGCAGGACCGTATCGCGGAGAAGAGCTTCTTCGTCGCCAGCGCTGCCAAGTCGGACGTGATGCCGGCGCCGCACAAGGTCATCGCGACCGACGCGGATATCGACGCCATCAGCGACGAGCTGCTGCCGGGTATCCTGAAGACGGTCCGCATGGGCTACGATGGCAAGGGCCAGGTGCGCGTGAAGTCGCGCGACGACGTGCGCGCTGCCTTCGATGGCATGGGCAAGGTCACATGCCTGCTGGAGAAGATGCTGCCGCTGGCCTATGAAGTGTCGGTGCTGACGGCACGCGGCGCCGATGGCGCCTCGGTCGTCTACCCGATCGCCGAGAATGTGCACCGCGACGGCATCCTGTTCACGACGACCGTGCCAGGCCCGAACATCACCGCCGACTGCGCCGCCAAAGCGCAGCGCGCCGCGCAAGCGATTGTGGCGGAGCTGGGCTATGTGGGCGTGCTGTGCATCGAGTTCTTCGTGCTGGCCGACGGTTCGCTGGTGGTCAACGAGATGGCCCCGCGCCCGCACAACAGCGGCCATTACACGATCGATGCCTGCGTCACCAGCCAGTTCGCACAGCAGGTGCGCGCCATGGCCGGCCTGCCGCTGGGTGATGTGCGCCAGCATTCGCCGGCGGTGATGCTGAACATCCTGGGCGACGTCTGGTATGAAGGCGCTGGCGACGATGTGCGCGAACCGGCGTGGGACAAGGTGCTGGCGCTGCCAGGCGCCAACCTGCACCTGTACGGCAAGGAAGAACCGCGCCGTGCCCGCAAGATGGGCCACCTGACCTTCGTCGCGCCGACGCTGGCGGAAGCGCAGCAGCACCTCAACGCCGCCTGCGCCATCCTCGGGATCGAAGCATGACCGACGCAGCATCCCGCGATATCGCCAGCGCAGCAGCTGCGCTGGCGAGGGGCGACCTGGTCGCATTCCCCACCGAGACCGTGTACGGCCTCGGTGCGGATGCGGAGAACCCGGCCGCCGTCGCAAAGATTTATGCCGCCAAAGGCCGCCCGCAGGACCATCCGGTGATCGTGCACGTCGCCCCCGGCGCCGACATCGATTACTGGACCACTGACGTACCCGATGAAGCACGCGCCCTGGTGCGTGCCTTCTGGCCCGGCCCCTTGACCCTGATCCTGAAGCGCAATGCGCACATTCCCGATGCCGTCTCCGGCGGCCAGGACACGGTCGGCATCCGTTGCCCGTCGCACCCGGTTGCCATGGAATTGCTGCAAGCTTTCAAAGGCGGCAAGGGCGGCGTGGCTGCACCGTCGGCCAACAAGTTCGGCAATGTCAGCCCGACCACCGCCCAGCACGTACACGACGAGTTCGGCGACGATCCGCGCTTGGCGGCCATCCTTGATGGCGGCTCGAGCCAGGTTGGCATTGAATCAACCATCCTCGACATGTCGCGCCTGGCCACCCACGGCCCAGTGCTGCTGCGTCCCGGCCACATCACCGCGCAGCAGATCGCCGACGTGATCGGCATCATGCCGCGCCAGCCCGACCAGGCCGCGCCGCGCGCTTCCGGCACGCTGGAATCGCACTACGCGCCGAAGGCACCGGTGGCACTGTTGCCCACTGGCGACATCGAGAAAACCCTTGCGGAACTCAAGCTGCGTGGGCGGTGTGCAGCGCTGATCCACTACTCGCCGTTTGCGCTCTCTCAACCAAATGTGGCGCTCCCGGCCGAGCCAAAGGGGTATGCTTATGGTGTGTATGCCGCGTTGCGCGCGATGGACCAGCAGCAGGTCGAGCTGATCCTCGTCGAGGCGCCGCCGAGCGACGATGCCTGGCTGGGCGTCAATGACCGCCTGCGCCGCGCCGCTTTCGGTTCGACCGGCATTATTGAGCGTTTCCTGAAGTCGTAACCGCAGCGGGGCCGCCCGCGTCCTGCGCAAGCGAGGAGGCAGCCATGTCCCGCAGCACGGTACACATCGCACGATACCTTGCATGCACCGCCGCAGCTGCGGTGTTGATCCTGCCCGCCGTGGCGGCCGGCGGCGCCGAATCGGGCGCCGTTGCACGCGCGGCGCTGGGCGCTCCCGAACGCGGCACCCTGCTGTCCGGCCCCACCTTGTCCCGCATCGAAACCGGCGTGTTCAGCACCTCCAAGCGCATCGAGCCGGCCATGCTGGCCGAAGCGCTGGAAAAGGCCGGCAGCGCACTGGCCGACGTTGCCGGCAAGCCGCGCTGCACCATCACGACCTACAGCCTGCGCTACAGCACCGTCGGCGGCAGCGGCGAACCGACTGACGCCAGCACCGCGCTGATCCTGCCGTCCGGCAAAGACCCGGTCTGCCAGGGGCCGCGGCCGGTGCTGCTGTACGCCCATGGCACCTCGACCGCGAAGGACCACAATATGGCCCGCCTGCGCGGCGAGGCCAAGCTGGTGGCGGCCCTGTTCACCGCGCAGGGCTACATCGTCGTCGCGCCCAATTACGCCGGCTACGACGGCTCCTCGCTGCCTTATCATCCCTACCTGAACGCCGAGCAGCAAGCGGCTGACATGATCGACGCCATGCGCGCTGCAAGGAGCGCGATGGCGCAGCTCAAAGTCCAGACCGCGCCGCAGCTGTTCCTGGCTGGCTACTCGCAAGGCGGCCACGTCACCCTGGCCACCCAGCGCGCCATGCAGCAGGGCAGCGAATTCAAGGTGACGGCTGCCGCAGGCCTCTCCGGCCCATATGCGATGGCGCGTTTTTCCGACATGGTATTCGGCGGCCAGCCGAACGCCGGCATCACCATCTACCTGCCGCTGATTGCCACCTCCGCCCAGCGCGCCGGCGCGGGCATCTACAACAAGCCGGAAGAGCTGTACGAACTGCAGTACGCCAGCGGTATCGAGACCTTGTTCCCCACCAAAATGACGCGCAAGGAACTGGTCAAGCAAGGCAAGCTGCCGAAAACTGCGCTGTTCGCGCTCGATTCACAGCCGCAGGCCAAAGGCGCCTCGCTCTACTTCAGCAATCCGCACCTGGTGCGCACCAGTTACCGCGACGCCTACCTGCAAGACCTGGCCCAGCATCCCTGCGACGACGGCGACTGCTCACCTGCCAACAACCTGCGCAAATGGATGCTGAAAAACGACTTGCGCAACTACACGCCGCAAAGCCCCTTGCTGCTGTGTGGCGGCAGCAAGGATCCTTCCGTGCCTTTCTTTAACGCCACGGCAGCGGCCGATTACTTTACGCAGCATGGCGCGCCGCCGACGCTGGTTGACCTGGAAGAGCAGGGTGCCCAGGATGAATTCAGCAGCGCCCGCCGCAGCTTTGCCTTGATCAGCGAGGAAGCCATGAAAAAGGCGCAGGAGGAGGCGCCGAAAAGCGGCCGCAGCGCATACGAGCTGCTGATGGATAGCTATCACTCACGGCTGGCTGGCGCGCCTTGTCTGCTGGCCGCCCGCAGCTACTTCAATTCGCTGCTGCGGCAGGATGTTTCAGCAGTGCCTTGACCAGCGCGTCGCGGTCGAAGGGATCGTCGGCCAGCACGATGTCCGGCTGCACCAGCGCCGGCTCCCGCTTGCCTGAAGGGCGGTCGAGCACGAAGCGCGGCACCACCACTTCCAGCCCGGTGTTCGGCAGCACATGCTTCTTCTGCGTGCCGCCAGTCTGGCGCGCATAAGCATAGCCAGCGGCGCCGACCAACTTGGCAAAGCCGTGGTCCTGCACCGTATTGCTGAACAGGATGGCGGACGAATATGTCAGGTCACCCACCAGCACGAAAACCTTGCCGCGGAAGTGCAGTGGATGCGCAAGCTCCGGCTGCACCCAGCTATCGACGTTGCCGGTCACGATATCGCCCACTTTTTCGCCGGGGCCGGCGCGGCCCTCCAGCACTTTCTTCACATAGCTGGAACCGTTGCGATAGGGCTTGTCGGCGATGTAGCGCAGGATGCCGGTCTTCCACATATCGTCATCGCCGCCACCGTTTTCGCGCACGTCGATAAGCAGGGCCTGCGCGCCGGTATCGCGCAACGCAGTGAAGGCGCGTTCGGTGAAATCATAGAACTGCTGCTTGTCCGGCCAGGAGAACTGGTTGACCGTCAGCAGCCCGGCGCCGCCAGGCAGCATGCGGAACTGGAAAGCCTGTTCGAACGATTTTTCAATCGCTACCGCGACCGGCTGCGCCGTTGCGGCGGGTACTTCCAGCACCTGTGCGCCGGCCTTCAGCGTAAAGCGCTCGGCTGCGCCATAGGTCTTCCAGTAGTACAGCCAGAAGCGCCGCTCCAACAGCTTGTTGCGGAAGGCCGGCGTATCGCCATGCACCAGTGCCCCCAGTTCGTGCAGAATGTGCGCCGCCGGCACGGCGTTGATGCTTTCGATTTCGCGGCCTGCCAGGTCCGTAGCGCCGCCGCCCAGCGCGGAAACGATGCGCAGGCGCTGCTGGCCATCGATCATGACCTCGAACGGGAACAGCTTGCCACCTGTTTGCAGATGTTCCCTGGCTTCCGCCCGCCAGTCGGGGAAAATCACGCCGAGGTGCGCATCGTTGAAAACAGGGTTCATGGCGGCCAGCACGCGCCACGCTTCATCGCGCGACATGGGCTGGTCCAGCTTTGCCTGCGCCGTGAGGAAGGCTTGCTCGTAAGCGTGCCGGCCCGAACGCAGCGCCGGCTCGGGATGCGTGCTTTCGATGGCATTGCGCACAAATTGCAGGTCCTGCTGCAGCTGCGCAGGCGTGAAGCGGGCCGGATCGGCATGCAGGGGCGCGCAGCACAGCGCGCCAAGGGCAAAGAAGAGCGCAGGAATTTTCATTGCCGAAATTCTAATGAATGGAATAAAGTCTGTGCTTAAGATCTTCTGACTGCATGATTAAGGCACGGCTTAATGCTCTCCACTGACGACCTGCGTTTCTTCTGCGCCCTTGCCGGCCAGCCCTCGCTTTCGGCCACGGCGCGCCTGCTGGACGTGACGCCTTCCTCGGTCACCCAGCGGCTGCAAGCGATCGAGGACAAGCTGCGGCTCAAGCTGGCGGACCGTCAAGGGCGCGGCATCGTACTGACCGAACAGGGGCAGCTGCTGGCCGAACGCGCGCAAGCCATCCTGTCCGACATGGAAGCCCTGCAACTGGCCTTGCACGAGCAGCGCGATGAGTTGGCGGGGCGCTTGCGCGTGCTGGCGCCAATGGGATTCGGTGGCGCCCACATCGCTCCGCTGGCGGCACGTTTCCGCACGCTGCACCCGGCCCTGGCGTTTGAGCTGGAGTTATCGGACCGTCCCAACCTGCGGCTGCACGAAGGCTGGGACGTGGTGGTCCACATCGGCGCAATGCGCGACTCCAGCCTGCGCCAGCAGGTACTGGCGCGTAACCGGCGCTTCCTGTGCGCGGCGCCTTCTTACCTGGCGCAGCATGGCGAGCCGCGCACGCTGGAAGAACTGGCCGGCCACGCCTGCCTCGCGCTGCGCGAAAACGATGAAGACGCCACGCGCTGGAAACTGCTCCCGCCCGGCGCCAGCCAGTACCGGACCCTGCGTATCGAGCCAGCCCTGGCTTGCAACGATGGCCGCGTGGTCAAGCAATGGGCGCTGGATGGCCAAGGCATCATGCTGCGCTCGGAGTGGGACGTGGCGGGCGAATTGCGCAGCGGCGCCCTGTGCCGGGTGTTGCCGGACCACGCGCTGCCGGAAGCGGACATCGTCGCGCTGCTGCCGGCAAGCTCCCGGCAACGCCCACAGCGCACGCGGCGTTTCGTCGACTTCCTGAAAGAGGAAATGGTCCGCCCGTCGTGGCTGGAAGACTAGTAACTTGCAATGCTGATGCATGGCTGCTACAGTCGCGCCCCTTGATAGTGCAAGGCTGATGTTTTTACAAATTTCTACTTGTAACAAGCAAGTCCAAGCTGGCATATTAGTTCGGCAGCGAATAGCACGCGCGTTCGCAAAGCACTATAAAAACCATCCCCTCTGGAGACACAATGCGTCATTTCAAACTTGCCATGACGGTCATGGCAGCGGCAGTTATTGCCGGTTGCGGCGGCAGCGATCCACGCCCAGGCGACCAATCCCCCAAACTCAAATATTCTTCCCAGGTTTCCTTCGGCGACAGCCTGTCGGACGTCGGTACTTACAAGGTCGGCACCGTAGCGGCAATCGGCGGCGGCACCTTCACCATCAACGGCAATAATACTGCTTCCAATCCGGCACTGACCGGCAAGAACTGGACCGAGCTGATGGCCGCGCAAGCCGGCCTGCCGGCGCCATGCCCGGCTATGACTGGCCTGGATGGCGATGCCTCCAAGGGCTTCAGCGTGCCAGTGCAAGCCAAGGCCGGCTGCTACGGCTATGCCCAGGGCGGCGCCCGTGTGACTAATCCTGTCGGCCCAGGCAACAAGCTGACCGGCAGCGCGCTCGGCGCACTGACCGTGCCGCTGGTTACCCAGGTCAAGAACCACCTGGCTGCCGTGGGCGGCAAGTTCAAAGGCGATGAAATCGTCTACGTCATGGGCGGCAACAACGATGTGCTGATCAGCCTCGAGCAACTGTCGGCCGGCGCTACCGCTGCAGGCACTGCCGCCGGCAGCACCGCCTTTGCGACCAGCCTGGCAACCCAGCTGGCCGCCGGCGCAACCAACCCAACCACCGCCGTGCAATCGATCTCGCTGGCCATCGCCACCGAAGCCGCACGTCCTGGCAGCACCAGCACCTCCATCGTGACTGCAGCTGTGACCGCCGCTGTTGCTGCCGGCAATACCGCAGCCGCGTCGCCAACCGTGTACGGCCCGATGGTCGCCAAGGCGCAGACCGATGCCGCTGCTGCCGGTGCCAAGGCTGGTGCCGATTACGCCGCCGCCCAAGCCCCAGTGCTGGTGCAGAACATCGCCAAGGCGGGTTCCGAACTGGTAGCGCTGGTCAAGACCCAGATCGTGGCCAACGGCGCCAACTTCGTCGTGGTGAACAATATGCCGGACATCGCCAACACCCCATCCGGCCTGGCGCAATCGGCCAGCACCCGTGCCCTGATCGACAGCATGGTCAAGGCCTTCAACGACACCCTGGCGGCCGGCCTGTCGGGCGACGCCAAGATCCTGCTGGTGGATACCTTCAGCGTCAGCCACGACCAGGCAACCAATCCTGCGCCGTACGGCCTGACCAACGTCACCGACACCGCGTGCGACCTGACTCCCGCCAAGAACCCGCTGGGCAACTCGCTGGGCTGCAACGCAAGCAACCTGAAGGCCGGCGACGTGAGCCACTACTCCTACGCCGACACCGTGCACCCGACCCCGTTCCTGCACCTGCTGCTGGCACGCTATGTATCGGAAAAAATGGTAGCCAAGGGCTGGCTGTAATCAAAGGACACTGGAGACACAATGACACAACGCATCAACACCGCTGTAAAGCTGCTGGCCGTGGTGGCCGCGCTGGGCGCAGCATCGGGCGCCTCGGCGCAATCCAAGGGTGAATGGCTGGGCAAGATCGGCGTCAACCGCATTTCGCCGGACGTCACCTCGGGCGACGTGACCGCCCCTTCCAAGCCGGGCATCAAGGCCGAAGTGGGTTCCGACACCAAGCCGATCTTCAGCGTCGGCTACATGATCACCGATAATGTGAGCACTGAGCTGATGCTGGGCGTGCCGTACAAGCACACCCTGTACGGCGCCGGCTCGATCGAAGGCACCGGCAAGCTCGGTACCGCGGAAGCGCTGCCGCCGACCATCTTCCTGCAGTACCGCATGTTCGAGCCGACTGCGACCGTGCGTCCTTACGTTGGCGTTGGCTACACGTACGCCTACTTCCGCAAAGAGACTGGTTCCGCCCAGCTGACCGCCGTGCTGAACACCGGCGGCCAGCCGGCAACCTACTCGCTGGATGCCAAGCATGCCGGCAGCCTCGTGCTGGGCGCCACCGCCAAGCTCGGCGAGCGTTATTACGCCGACCTGAACGTGGTCAAGACCAAGCTCAAGACCACCGCCCACTTCTCCACCGGCCAGACGCTGGACATCAAGCTGGATCCGCTGGCAGTCAGCCTGTCGGTCGGCTACCGCTTCTAAGCCAGGCCCGAGCCAGGAAAGCCGCCGCAAGGCGGCTTTTTTTTCGCCCGCGCGATAAGCAAGCATGCAAGATTTGCACTATTATCGTTGCTCATTTCGCAAATGACTGTCGAGAGGGATGCCGCATGAAATCAGCCTGGCTGGGCTTCGCTGCCCTGTGTATCAGCACTTCCGTGATGGCGCAGACCTGCGCCGAATCCCCGCCCTGCATGCGCGCCCGCGCCGCTGTGGAAGACCTGACCCGCATCGTTGCGCCCGAGGGCATACAGGAAACCTACAAGACCCGGATCGGCGGCATCGACCAGTGGATCAACGTGCGTGGCCAGGACAAGTCCAACCCCATGATCCTGTTCGTGCACGGCGGCCCTGCATCGCCATCGATGCCAACGACATGGCAATGGCAGCGTCCCATTGAGGAATACTTCACCGTCGCCCATTACGACCAGCGCGCCGTCGGCAAGACCCTGCGTGCGAACGACAAGGATGCGGTGGCGGGCACGCTGCGCATCGACCGCTTCGTCGACGATGCGATCGAAGTGGCGGAACACCTGCGCAGCAAGTACAAGAAGGACAAGCTGATCATCATCGGCCATAGCTGGGGCACCGTGGTGTCCACACGCGCCGTGCTGAAACGGCCGGACCTGTTCTACGCTTACGTCGGCATCGGCCAGATCGCCAATATGCGCGAGAACGAACGAATCAGCTACAACTTTGGCATCGAGCAAGCCAAGAAGCACAACAACGCCGAAGCGCTGAAGGAAATGGAAAGCATTGCGCCATATCCCGGCGACCAGCCGATCACGCGCGAGCGCATCATCATTGCCCGCAAGTGGCCGCAGTATTACGGCGGCTTGAGCGCTTACAAGAGTGATTCGGTGTACTTCTTCCGCGCGCCGATGCTGTCGCCCGAATACGACCAGGCCGACTGGGAAGCAATCGGCGAAGGCAGCCAGATGACGCTTGGCACCTTGCTGAAGGAATGGACGGAAGTGGACTTCTCCACCACCAGGCAGTTCCCGATTCCGGTGGTAATGTTCCTCGGCCGGCATGACTACACCACGCCGACCGAGCCGGTCGTGAAATGGATGGCGCAGCTCAAGGCGCCATACAAGCAAAGCGTATGGTTCGAGCATTCGGCCCACATGATGCCGTGGGAAGAGCCGGGCAAGATGCTGGCGAGCCTGGTTACTTACGTGCGCCCGCTGGCGGTGAAGCCCGGCAAGCCCAGTACTAAGGGTTATACGGCCCCTTGACCTCGCCCCAGCCCCACTTCGGCATTGGCTGGTCGGCATCGACTGTCGCGCCGGGCTGGGAGTTGATGACGGCCAGCCGCGAGCCCCATTCCAGGTAGCCCACCAGGGCCGAGCGGAATTCAGGGTCGTCCGGCATGGACAGCTCGTCGGCGGTCTCCAGCAGCAGCGCCACCCAGCGGCGGCGCTGCTCCTGCGACAGGTGGCGGTTCAGGTGCTGGCGGATCATGTGGGCGTGGCCGCCGTGTGCCTCGGAATAGGCAGTTGGCCCGCCCAGCACTTCGCCGAGGAAGGCCGCGACGTGCGCAGGGTGGTGGTCGCCCATGTGGGCAAAGACCGGGCCGAGTAGTTCGTCGGCCTTGACGTGCTGGTAGAAGCGGGTGGTCAAGCGGTTCAGCGCTTCGGTGCCGCCAACCCATTCGTACAAAGTTGGAACGTGATCTTGGGGCATGGTGTCAGTCCTTTGGAGGAGGAATAGCTTGCAATTTCGAACGATATATTTTGCCGCTTTGCTGCCGGCATTTTTCAGCCTTACCGGTTGTGCAGTGTATAGCGAAACGCGGCACAAGCAGGGCGAGGCTGCCAAGGAGGCCTGGAAGTCGGTCGATATCCTGGGCCAGCTTGCCGTAGCGCGCAAGGGCGAAGCAGCGCTGCTGGTCGAACAGCTCAAGACGGAAGAGGCGCTGCAGAAAGCCAGGCGCGATGCCTTGATCCGCTCAATGGTGTTTGAAGGTACCGTTGCGTCGCAATTGAAGGATCCGATCGAGAAGCAGTTACTGGCGCTGGCCGGTTCGCCGCAAGTCGCCGTCGCCTGGGCCTCGGCCCTCAAGAAGGAGGAGAGGGCGAAGAGCAACCTGCATGATGCGGAAGTCGAGTTCACGCGCGCGGGTTTCGAAATGCCTGCTTGCAGCGTCTTGTCGCAGCAGTCGTTTGACAACTGGGGACAGTCGCATGCCGGCGCCCCGGCCTACCTGCGTGCAGCCTGGATGAGCGCCGTGGAGGAATGCTCGGGCAGTGCGCTGACTGCCGGCTCCAGTTTTGAATTCAAGTCCGGTGCACTGGCGATTACCCAGAAAGAAGTGGCCGAGGCACGGGCGGCGGTCGGCGGTGCCAAGGCTGCCAGCCTGGCAGCGCGCAACCAAGTGTCGAAGCTGTCGAAAGAGTACAGCGGCGAGCTGGAGAAACTCTCCACCGATCCGACGCGGGCGCAGGACAAATTGAAATCCATCGCCAAGGAGCTTGGCGATGCGCTGGCGAAAATCGAGAAGCTGCCGGATCCGCTCTCGCGCCAGTTCGTGTCCGAACAGCGGGTGAAGGCGCTCGATGCGGCCCTGGCTTCGCTGGCCGGGAATGTAGACAGCAAGGGCGAAAACAATGCCACCAGCGCGGCTTTGGCCAGCCTGGCCGAATGGTTCGACCAGTCGCGCATGGAGCTCGTCGATGCGAAGAAGCCGCGCCTGGCGGCAGCCCTGTTGCTGCGCAACCTGGAGCAGGCCAAGGCGGACGCGGCTGCCAAAGACGCCCAGTTGCAGGCAATGGAGCTGCAACTGCGTGAATCCAAAATGAACTGGCAGCTCGAGCAGCTTCGCTCCCTGAGCTATGGCCACCAGGCTTTGCAGTCCGTCAGTGCGGAAGTGCTTGCGATGCAGGCCAGGGCGGCGCTGGCGCCGGTCGAGTCGGCGAAAGCGATGTCCGGCAAAGCCTTTGAAGACAAGACTAAGGTGTGGAAGAGTGCGGCCTCCTACCTGGATGCCAACGGGCGCCTGGCCGCGGAAGTGAACAAGACCGACATCCAGCGCAACGCTCTGGACCATGAACGCGCTATCGCCTATGCGGAAGGCAATATCGCGCAGTGGAACGTGCTGATCTCGTCGACCATCAACCAGCTTGCTGAATACGGCGATGCCGGCGTGCGCAAGGAAGACATCACAGGCCTGGTGAACTCGATTGCACTGCTGTTCATTGCGAAGGGAGTTCAATAATGCGTATCGTCCTGATGCTTTCTGCCCTGGTGCTGTGCGGGTGCTCCACGCCCAAACCCGCAATGGAGCAGGCGAACCACGGCGTTGGCCTGCTCGCCCAGCTGGAGTCTTCGCTGACTGAATTCCGGCGCGTGGAGCGCAATTCCATGCAGGCCCGCGCTGACTCTCTGCTTGCACAGCGCAAGGCAATTGCTTTCGTCGACCGCGAGAAGCAGCGCGACCTTCAGGCGCGCCTTGCGGCGGGAGACAAGCTGTCTGTCACCCTGATCGACAACCTGGTCGCAAACACGGAAGGACTGGCCTTGAGCCAGGCCGAGTACGCAAGTACCAATGCCACCAATGAGGCGGCGGTGGCAGCCCTGCTGGCGCCCATCCCTGACACCCGCAGCGGCACTTCCGCCGCGCAGGCAAGGCTGGCGGAGATGGGCGAGGAACTTGGCTGGGATATCCGGCGCAGCGAACTGCAAGCCTTCATCAAGGCGGTAAAGGACAGTGTTGAAGAGGGCAAGAAGAAAATCGAAGAAGCAGAAAAGAAAGCCAATGACTAAAGGAGGCGAAGATGGCGTCACTCACCGAACAATACATGCTGGACTATTTCGATTCGCTGCGGCGCCTTAAGGCGAAGCAGAATGAATTCGAAGACGCGGCCTCCGACCCCGGCAGCACCGACGGCGCACGGGCCGCTGCCGCTGCCGCCTACCTCGACATGGCCAACATGATTGCGCGTTTCCGCGAAGCGCACGAAGCCTTCATGCACCGCTTCGGTCCGGTGTCAACCGAATCGCCGACGCAGAAGATCGTGGATGAATCAAGCCGCCTGCACAAAGAGCTTGGCGAAATTATCGCCAAAAAGAACGAGCAGGTAGCGCTG
>JBCNOP010000148.1:0-13298 GCA_039593775.1 Pseudoduganella sp. | reverse complement strand
GGCTTGAACCCGAGGCGGTTCATGCCGGTATTCATTTTCAGGTGCACATTGATTGGGCGCGCCAGCGGGGTGCGCTCCAGCATTTCCAGCTGCTCGATGCAGTGAACTGCGCCTTCAATACTATGTTCTGCCATGGACAGCAAGTCGGCAGAATCGAACCATCCCTCTAAAAGCAGGATAGGCTTGGTCCAGCCGAGTTCACGCAGGCGAACCGCGTTGTCCGGCTCGATCAGCGCCAGGCCATCTGCTGCGGCGAAACCGCGCATGCCGCGCTCCAATCCGTGCCCGTAGGCATTGGCTTTAACCACGCCCCAGGCTTTTGCGCCTGGCGCGCAGGCTTTTGCGCGCTCCAGGTTATGTTGCATTGCAGCGAGATGGATGTGCGCGACGATTGGCCTTGGCATGTCTTGAAACCGGCAGAATAAGAAAGCAGCATTCTACCTTTTGTACCTGCTGAATGCTGGTCCAATTCTTGGGAAACCTTACTTTCCATGGTATAAAGCATCCCGAGATAATTATCTGGCGTCCTGAATGAATCGTGGTTTCTATACCATCATGGCCGCGCAGTTCTTTTCGTCGCTAGCAGACAATGCGCTGCTTATCGTGGCAATCGACCTGCTGGTGACCATGCAAGCTCCGGCATGGGTCACCCCATTGCTGAAGCTGACTTTTGTGCTGTTTTACGTGCTGTTGGCAGCATTTGTAGGCGCTTTCGCTGACGCCCTGCCGAAGGGTCGGGTCATGTTCATTTCGAACCTGATCAAGATTTTCGGCTGCGCGCTGATTTTCTATCATGTGCACCCGCTGGCCGCCTACGCAGTCGTCGGTTTTGGCGCCGCCGTTTACTCGCCGGCCAAGTACGGCATCCTGACTGAATTGCTGCCGCCGGAAAAGCTGGTGGTGGCCAATGGCTGGATCGAAGGGCTGACCGTCAGCTCGATCATCTTCGGCATTGCCATGGGCGGCGCCCTGATTGGCGGTCCAGTTGCAGCGGCACTGCTCCACTTCGACATGCCGGGCATCGAAACCGGCCTCGATACGACAGCCGAAATCGCGCTGGCGGTGGTTGGTGTAACTTACCTGCTGGCGGCGCTGTTCAACCTGCGCATCCCGGACACCGGCTACGTCTATGAGCACCAGGAGCGCAACCCGCTGCGCCTGATTACCGAATTCGCCGGCTGCTGCAGCATCCTGTGGCGCGACAAGCTGGGCCAGATTTCGCTGGCCGTCACCACGCTGTTCTGGGGCGCCGGCGCGACCTTGCAATTCATCGTGCTGGAATGGGCCAAGCAGTCGCTGGGCATGCCGCTGAACAAGGCAACCAGCACCATCGCCATCGTCGCGGTGGGCGTGGCAGTCGGCGCTGGCATGTCGGCCCGCTTCATCACGCTGCGCAAATCGCTGACCGTGATCCCGCTGGGAATCGCCATGGGCATCATCGTGATGGGCATGATCTTCGTGCACGACGTGCGCCTGGCCTATCCGCTGCTGCTGGTGGTTGGCCTGCTGTCGGGCTTTTTCGTGGTGCCGATGAATGCGCTGCTGCAGCACCGCGGCCACGTCTTGATGAGCGCTGGCCACTCCATCGCGGTCCAGAACTTCAATGAGAACCTGTCGATCCTGACCATGCTTGCGGTGTACTCGCTGATGGTGAAGCTGCACCTGAGCCTGAATACCATCATCGTATTATTTGGGCTGTTCGTCGCCGGCTCCATGCTTGGCATCATGCGACTGCATGCTGCCAACCAGCGCGAGCACGATTCGCTCAGCCTGATCGGAGAGCATAAGCACTAAGCGATGAAACGAGGTTTCTATACCATCATGGCGGCGCAGTTCTTCTCGTCGCTAGCTGATTCTGCGTTGCTGATCGTCGCAATCTATATGTTGGGGGTCATGAAAGCGCCGGCGTGGATGACGCCGATGCTGAAGGAGACCTTCGTCCTGTTCTACGTTCTGCTGGCGGCCTTTGTCGGCGCCTTTGCCGATGCCCTGCCCAAGGGCCGCGTCATGCTGATCGGGAACATGATCAAAATCTTCGGCTGCGGCCTGTTCTTCTACAACGCGCATCCATTGGCCGCCTATGCTGTCGCTGGCTTGGGCGCCGCAATCTATTCCCCGGCCAAATACGGCATCCTCACTGAGTTGCTGCCACCCGAAAAACTGGTCGCCGCCAACGGCTGGATCGAGGGCTTGACCGTCAGCTCCATCATCCTCGGCACTGCACTGGGCGGGGCCCTGATCGGCGGCCCGGTCTCGGCGGCGTTGCTGGCCCTGGACATGCCAGGCATCGACACGGGCTTCGACACGGTCAGCGAGATTGCGCTGGCATGGGTTGGCGTAGTCTACCTGCTGGCGACCGTATTCAACCTGCGCATCCCGGATACCGGCTATGTCTATGCGCGGCAGGAGCGCAATCCGTTCCGGCTGGTGCGCGACTTCGCCGACTGCTGCGGCATCCTGTGGCGCGACAAGCTTGGCCAGATTTCCCTCGCCGTCACCACGCTGTTCTGGGGCGCTGGCGCCACCTTGCAATTCATCGTGCTGGAATGGGCCAAGCAGTCGCTGGGCATGCCGCTGAATAAAGCCACGACCACGGTTGCCATCGTCGTGGTCGGCGTGGCGCTGGGCGCAGTGATGTCTGCCCGCTTCATCACCTTGCGCAAGGCACTGTCGGTGATTCCGCTTGGGATCGCGATGGGCGTGATCGTGATGTCGATGATTTTCGTGCACGACTTGCGCATTGCCTATGTACTGCTGCTGGTGGTCGGCGCCTTATCGGGCTTCTTCGTCGTGCCAATGAATGCGCTGCTGCAGCACCGGGGCCACGTGCTGATGAGCGCTGGTCATTCGATCGCGGTGCAGAACTTCAATGAGAACCTGTCCATCCTGACCATGCTGGCCGTGTACGCCACGATGGTGAAGCTGGGCCTGGGCCTGAACACAATCATCGTGCTGTTTGGCCTGTTCCTGGCGGGATCGATGCTGGCCATCATGGCGCTGCATGCCGCCAACCAGCGCAAACAGGATTCGCTGAGCCTGATCGGCGAGCACCACTAAGACGGCAGCGCTCCGTCACTGCGGCGCGCCTGGGCACGGGCGCGCCAGTCGTCCGGCACCACAAAGCAGCGCTCCACTTCCTCCAGCCAGCCGCCGTCTTCCTGCACCGTCGCGACCAGCACGGGACTTGGGTCTGCGACGAACTTTTCCGCCAGCACTTCAAGCAATGACGCGCGTGACAGCGGCGCGGGGGTGGGCGCGCTTGCACTGCGTTCGGCCGGCGTACGCAGGGGCGCCAGCCATTGCAGGCGCGGCATCACGATGAATTGCTCGCCTTGCGCGGCGGCCTGTTCGCTGTGGGTTCGCCAATAGCCGCGGCAGTGGTCGGTTGAGATGCCTTCAATTTGCGGCGCCTGTTCGGTGGCGTGGTAGAAAAGCCAGCCTTTGACTAACGCTTGGGCTTTGGTGACCGGCGCGGGTGCGACCTTTTGCGCAACGGGGTGCTGGGAGAGCTGCAGCTGGGCGTTGAAGATCTTGCGCATTTTCAGGCCCAGCGTGTCGGCCAGGTTGGGGCCGACCAGGCGGTTGTAGTTCCCTCGATCCGGATCGCCGTCCAGCAGGTAGAACTTGGTGGCGAACTCGATATGGCGCAGGTCTTCGCCACCCTCCTCGCGCAGGAGAAAGTCGAATTCGCCTATGGTGCCGTTCTTGCCGTCGCGGACTTGCAAGCCGTGGGCTGCCAGCATGCCATGCTGGGCGAAATAGAAGGCCATCAGCTTTTCGGCGTACAGGCCAAGGCGCGAATAAAACCGGTTGCCGAGGGCGGCTTCCAGCGGCGATGGGTCGGCGTCGAGGTCGTCCAGCCAGTTCGCCACGGCGGGCGTCATCGGGGCAAGTGTGGCGATCTTGCCCTGCCAGTGCGGGCTCTCCGGGTCGAGCAGGTCGGGCGAATCGAGCAGCCAGGCCAGTGCGCGGACATGGGGCCGCGTGAGATGGCCCCATTTGCGGTGGAATGTCCTAGCGTCGGCCGGCATGGGCGGCTTTGGCAAGGCACAAGTCCTGCCATGCCTTGGCCTTTTCTTCCGGCTTTTTCAGCAGGTCGGCCGGGTGGTAGGTGGCGATCACCGGCACACTGCCATGCAGCATGATGCGGCCGCGCGCGGCGGCGCCCAGCAAACCTTTGCCGGTCGTGTGGCCGAAGGCGACGATGACTTTGGCCTGCGTCAGTTCCAGCTCGCGCTGGAGGTATGGGCGGCAGGCTTGCAGTTCTTCGGCGCTTGGTGCGGTTGGGGCGTGGCACTTCACCAGGCTGGTGAGGTAGGCGCCCTTTTCCGTGGTCTGGCCGACGGCTTTCAGCATGTTGTCGAGCAGGTAGCCGGGGTCGCCGGCGAACTGGTAGCCTTCCGTGTCTTCTGCCTGGCCTGGGGCTGTGTCGAGGGCGATCCAGGTCGCTTGCTCGTCGCCGCGGCCTGGGACGGCTTGCTGGCGGGTTTCGCAGCGTCCGCAGCGTGTGCAGCTTGCGATGGCGGCCTGCAGTGCGGGCCAGTCCATTTGGGCGATTTGTTCTTCGCTGGCCTGGCCTACCGGGGCGGCGCGGCCGCTTTCATGTTCGGCGCCGCTTGCGGCTGGCTCGCTGCCGCGGGCGGTTGCGGGCGCCTTGGCTGGCGCGGCGGGCTGGTCGTCGTCAAACCAGGAGGGCGGTTCGTCCATCGGGATGTCGTCGTACGCAGGGACGTCGTAGCCCATCGCGGACGGAGGTGCGCTTCCGGCTGGCGGTTGCATATTCTCAGCGCGTTGCGGCATTCCTCCTGCGCGTGGCTGCACTGGCGGACGAGAGGCCGGGGCCTGCGCGGCTTGACCGAATTGTGCTGCGCGCGATGGCGGCGCAGGCGGTGCGGCTGGGGCGGGACGCTGTGGCTGGGCGGCGGAGGGTTCCTCCGGGGCCGCTACCTTCTTGCGCTGTGGTTTGTATTCTGGCGTTGGGGCGTCGTCAAACCAGGACATGTCTTCGCCGGTCGAGGCAATGCTTGGTGTGCCTGGCACGCGGGCCGGCGCGATAGGTGCCGCAGGAGCACCCTGCGCGGATGGGGACGTGGGCGCCTGGCCCATGCCTCCTGCGGCGCCTGACGCTCCCGGTGCGGCAGAAGCTCCCCGCGCTGCCGCGGCGGCGGCGGCGGCTGGCGATTGGACGTTGCCGGAGGCGCGCTGAGGCTCGGCGGACGGCTGCTGTCCTGCGGTTTGCGGCGCGCCGTTCAAGTGCTCGTCACCTGCGGGAGCGTTTTGGCCGGCGGTCGGAGCAGGCCGTGCGGAGGCAGATGCGTGCGGGGCGGCGGACGAGTGCTGCGCGGCAGCAGGAGCGTTGGCGGTCGCGTCATCCGCGCCGAGCGGCCCGCGCTGCATGCGGGCGACTGGCGGCGCGTCGGGCGCGGATTGCTGCGCAACGGGTGCTGTGCGCGGAGCGGCGCCCTGGACGGGCGTCACCGGCGCGGAGGGAGGCGCATAGGCGGATTCGACGTCGCCGGACGCAGTCGCAGCAGCGGCATCGGCTGAAACCGCGCGATTGCGCAGGCGCCACTGCGGCCCCACGCCCATCTCCTCCAGGAACACGGCAGACCGACGATCGCTCATAGCCCAAAACGCATCACAATTGCGTCCTCCCGGGTTGAATCAGCAGCAGGATAGTACCCCTTGCGGCGCCCGATTTCAGCAAAACCATAGCGCTGGTAAATCTCCAGCGCGCGCACATTGGAAGGCCGCACTTCCAGCAGGATGGACTCCATGCCCAACCCACGCGACAAGGCGACAGCCTGGTTCACCAGCAAGCGCCCCACCCCGCGTCCTTGCCAATTGCGCGACACCGCGACATTCAGCAGGTGCGCCTCATCGACGATCCCCATCACCAGGAAATACCCCATCAACTGGCGATCCTGGGCACGCAGGATCCAGGCGTGATAACCCTGAGCCAGCGAATCGGAAAAATTGGCGCGGCTCCATGGATAGGGGTAAACCTCTTGCTCCACCGCCACGACCTCATCGAGGTCACTTTCCTGCATCGGTTCGTAAATGAGCCGAGCCAGATCCCATAACTGATGCATCATGCCTGCGACACCTTCATCTCTTCACGTTCCGCCTTGGTATAGGCGACCTTGTTGCGCAGGTACAGCGGCTGCGCCTGGACGGCCGGCACGGCATGGCCGGCTGCGAATGCAGCGCGCCCCAGTTGCGCGATCTGCACGGCGTGGGGCATGACGGTGCCATCGGCGCCTTCCGCGAAGTCCTTGCCGGCAAATTCCCCGGCATAGGCGGCAAACCCGTTACCGCAGGCGCGGGCCGGGCAGGCAGGGGCAACGCCGGAAGGCGCCGACAAGGCCGGCGGCAGGATCGCGACCGGCTGGCCACCTTCAAAACGGTATTGCGCCCAATAGACTTCATTCATGCGTGCATCAAGCACGGCCAGGACTTCATCGGAACCATGGCGCTCGCGGCAAGCCAGGGCCATGGCGTCCAGTGTCACGACCGGCAACAGCGGCAGGCCTGCGCCAAAACCCAGGCCCTGGGCGATGCCGCAGGCGGTACGCACGCCGGTAAACGAGCCAGGGCCGGCGCCATAGGCAATCGCATCGCAATCACGCAGGACGATGCCTGCCTCGGCGAGCAATTCCTGGATCATGGGCAGCACGGCCTGCGAATGGGTGCGCACGCCCGACGACTCGCGGAAAGTCACGCGCTCCCCGCGCAGCAAGGCGCAGGAAGCCATTTCAGAGGATGTTTCGATTGCAAGAATGGTAGCCATGGCCGGTATTTTACCCTGTGGGCATGTACAATAGCACCCCATGCACAGCACTACCCTACATGCCGACAACCGCGCCGAAGTGGCCGCCGCGCTGGCACAGGACCACCTGGTCGTGGCCTGCCTGTGTGCTGCCTGGTGTGGCACCTGCGCTTCCTACCGCGCAGTTTTCGAGGAATTGGCGAGCCGCCACCCGGACAAATACTTCCTGTGGGTTGATATCGAGGATCACGCGGACCTGGTCGGCGACCTTGATGTCGAGAACTTCCCTACCCTGCTGATCCAGCGCCACGAGCACGTAGCCTTCTTCGGCACCATGCTGCCCGACCCGAACGTGGCGCACCGCCTGATCGAAACCCAGGCCGAACTCTCGGACGAAGAACTGGCGCGCCAGGCAGCGTCCACTCCTGAACGCCGCCAATGGCAGCAGGAATGCAACCTGCGAGCGCTGCTAGGCGAGGCGTAAAGGCAGGCTGCGCAAGCGCTGGCCGGTCAGCGCGAACACCGCATTTGCCACAGCCGGCGCGATAGGCGGCGTAGCCGGTTCGCCAACGCCTTCCGGCGGTTCGGCGCTCAGCACGATCACCGTCTCCACCAGCGGCACCTCATTCATGCGCAGCACCGGATAATCGGCGAAATTGCTTTGCACGACCTTGCCGTCCCTGATGGTGATTTCACCGCCCAGCGCCGCCGACAGGCCATAGACCACGCCCGATTCCACCTGCTGCGCGATGATGTTCGGATTCACCGCAATGCCGCAGTCGATCGCGCACACTACGCGGTGCACGCGGATCTGCTTGTCCTGCACCGACACTTCCGCCACTTGCGCGACGATGGCGCCGAAGGACTGGTGCAGCGCGACCCCATGCGCACGCCCTTCCGGCGCCTTGCCCGCCTTGGAAATGGCAGCATTCAGCACGGCCAGGTGGCGCGGATGGTTCAGCAGCATGGTGCGGCGGAATTCCACCGGGTCCTTGCCGGCCGCACTCGCCATTTCGTCGACAAAACTCTCCTTGAAGAAGGCATTTTGCGAGTGCCCGACGGAGCGCCAGTTGCCCAGCGGGACAGCGCTATCGACCACCACGTGGTTGATCTGCTGGTTCGGGATTTCATACTGCATGTCGTACACGCCTTCGGCAGTCGAACGGTCCGGCCCGGCGCCAGGCATGCGCAGGTTGCGCCTGGTGAACTGGTGGGTCAGCGCGCCGCCGGCGGTCTTGGCTTCCCAGGCGATGATATTGCCGGCCGCGTCAAGGCCCGCCGTCATGCGCGCCACAGCGGCCGGGCGATATACATCGTGCGTCGTATCGTCTTCGCGGGTCCAGATCACCTGCACCGGCAGGCCTTTGGCTTCGCGCGCGATGGCAACCGCCTGCGCCACCATGTCCATTTCCAGGCGGCGGCCAAAGCCGCCTCCCAGCAGGTATTCATGCAGGATCACATTCGATTCACTGACGCCGCCAACGCGGGCAGCAGCTGCGCGGGCGAAGGTCGGCGCCTGTGTGCCAAGCCATACCGTAACCTTGCCGTCCTTGACCTGGGCCGTGCAGTTGATCGGTTCCATGCAGGCGTGCGCCAGGTAAGGCACGCGGTACACCGATTTGATGGTGCGCAGCGCGCTGGCCGCCTGCGCCATGTCGCCGCGAGCGTGGTAATTGTCGCCATCCTCTGACTCGAGCGCGCTCGTCAGCGAAGCGTAGATTGTCTCGCTGGACAGCTTGGCATTGGCGCCATCGTCCCAGCGGACCGGCAGTGCGGCGGCGGCCTGTTTGGCCTGCCAGTAGCTGCGCGCAAGCACAGCAACCCCAGCCCCGGCGCCGTAATTCTGTTCGATCGCATTGGAAAAATCGATCACGGACAGCACGCCCGGCATATTCACCACTTCACCCGGCGTAACGCCTGCTACCTTGCCACCGATCACCGGCGACATGCGCACAGCCGCATACACCATGCCTTCCGGCCGCACGTCGATGCCATACATCGCCGTGCCTTCCGACTTGATGCGCGCGTCGCGGCGCGGCACGCTGGTGCCGATCAGGCGGAAGCTGTGCGGGTCTTTCAAGCTCACCTTGCCCGGCTGGCCGAGCGCAGCACGCGCAGCAACCACACCATAACCGACGGATTTCTTGCTGATGTCGTGATACAGCACGCCATTCTCGGCCCGCACCTGCTCCGGCGGCACCTTCCATTGCTGCGCGACTTCGGCCACCAGCATGGCGCGCGCGGTGGCGCCGGCTTCCCGCATGGAGGTCCAGGCATCCTTGACGCTGGAGGAGCCGCCGGTAATCACAATCCCCATCTCGCGCGCCACCTTGCCCAGCATCCAGCTCGCGAATTCCCGCGAGCGGCCGGTATCGTCCGGATGGAATGGCAAGGTTTCGCGCATCACGGCCAGGTTGGCGTAGATCTTGTCGGCTGGGGCCTGGATCAACTTGATTGCATCCAGGCTCACATCCAGTTCTTCCGCTACCAGCATGGACAGGGCCGTGTGCACGCCCTGGCCCATTTCCGCGCGTGGCATGGCCAGTTGCACGGTGCCGTCGGGGGCGATGGCGATCCAGCCGTTCAAGGCGACGGCGCCATTTTCCAGCGGCAGCGGGGCCTGGCCGCGCACGCGCTGGCGCGGCGGCATCACGCCCCAGCCGACGACCATGGCCCCGGCAACGGCGACACCGCTCAACAGGAAATGGCGGCGGGATAACTTCTTCGGTTTGAGCATGGCTTCCTCGTTATGGCAGCCAACGCTGCAGCAAATCGTCCGGCATCACCGGGCGGCTGTAATAGAACCCCTGCGCCTGGTTGCAACCGTGGCGCAGCAGGAAGGCCGCCTGCTGTTCCGTCTCGACGCCTTCGGCGATCACGGACAGGTTCATGCTGCGGCCCAACTGGATAATGGCTATGGCGATCGCTTCATCATTGACGTCGGTCGAAATGTCCTTGATGAAGGACCGGTCGATTTTCAGGGTCTGCACCGGCATCTGCTTCAGGTAAGCCAGCGACGAATAGCCGGTGCCGAAATCGTCGATGGCGAGCGAAACGCCAACCGCGTGCAAGTCGTTGATGAAGCCCAGCGCATCGCCGGTGTTCATGATCACGGATTCGGTGACCTCAAGCTGCAGGCGGTGCGGCTCCAGGCCGGTTTCGCGCAGGATGTCGGCCACCGTGGTGACCATGCTGCCGCGCTCGAACTGTTTGGCCGAGAGGTTGACTGCAATCTTCGGCACGTGCAGGCCGGCTTCCTGCCAGCGCACCATTTGGCGGCAAGCCTCGTACAGCACCCACTGCCCCAGCTGGCTGATGAAGCCAGTGTCTTCGGCCAGCGGGATGAAGCGGTGCGGCGGCACCAGCCCCAGCTCCGGATGGTTCCAGCGCACCAGCGCTTCCACGCCCAGCAGCTTGCCGGTATCGATTTCGACTTGCGGCTGGAAGTTCAGGAACACTTCCTCTTTCTCGATGGCCCGGCGCAAATAGGTTTCCAGGCGCAGGCGCTCGACGCCTTCGCCCGACATGGACGGCTGGTAGAAGCGGTAGCCATTGCGGCCGCGCGCCTTGGCCTGGTACATGGCCACGTCGGCGTTACGGATCAGCATATTCAGGTCGCTGGCATCGGTCGGGAACACCGAGACGCCAATCGAGCAGGTCACGAAGAGTTCGTGGCCCGCCACCATGAATGGATGCTCGAACATGGTCACCAGCTTTTCCGCCACCTGGCCGGCACCGTACTGGCCTTCCACGTCTTCCAGCAGCACGATGAATTCGTCGCCGCCCAGGCGCGCAAGGGTGTCACCCTCGCGCAGTTTTTCCGACAGCGCGTGCGCCACCTGTTTCAACAGCTCGTCGCCGATATGGTGGCCCAGCGTGTCGTTGACGTTCTTGAAGCGGTCCAGGTCAATGAACAGCAGCGCCAGCTGCTCGTTGCCGCGCGTCGCGCGCTGGATGGCGTGCTGCAGGCGGTCGTGGAACAGCAGGCGGTTCGGCAATTGTGTCAGCGCATCGTGGTGGGCCAGGTGATCCAGTTTTTCCTGCGATTGCTTGACCAGGGTGATGTCGCTGAACACGCCGACATAGTGGGTCGTCAAGCCGCGCGTATCGCGCACGGCAGTCAATGTCAGCCACTCCAGGAACAGCTCGCCGCTCTTGCGCATGCTCCAGATCTCGCCGCGCCAGTAACCATGCTCCACCAGCTCTTTCCACAACTCGGCGTGGAAACCTTCATCGTGGCGGCCGGAGCGCGTCAGGCCGACATCGTGGCCCAGCGCTTCGCTCTCCGTGTAGCCGGTGATCTGGGTGAAGGCCGGGTTGACGGCAACGATGGTGCCTTTGTCATCGATCACCATCACGCCATCGGCAATATGTTCCAGGACTGTCGCCGACAGGCGCAGTTTTTCTTCCGCTTCCTTGCGGGCGCTGATGTCGGCGTAGACCCAGATCGAGCCTTCGTTCGGGCGGTTCTGGTCGATGGCGCAGCCGGACACCATGCACCAGAACAGCGAACCATCCTGGCGGCGGTAATTGCGCTCTTCGCTGAAGTATTCGCCACTGCCCAGCGTCGAATACTGGCGCGCACCGGCCGACTCGAAATCGAAGGTGGTCGGGAACACGATGGCGGTAGAAGCGCCGATCATCTGGCCCGGCTCATAGCCGAACAGCTCTTCGCAGCGGCGATTGACGGAAACGATGGTCCGGTGGCGCACGAACATCACGCCGAACATCACGTTGTCCAGGATCGCGCTCTGCTCGGCCAGCAGGCCTTCGATGCGCATTTCGTTGTGTTTGCGCTGGCTGATGTCGGAGATGATGCCGTCCACCCAAGGCGCCCCGCCCGCCTCCGCCGCCTGCGGCTGGCCATTTTCGGCCACCCAGCGTTCGGTGCCGGTGGAGTCCATGATGCGGTATTCGATTTCGTAAGGCTTGCCATCCTGGATCGCCTGCACTACCACTCGGCGCTGGCGTTTGCGGTCTTCCGGGCAGATCAGGTTGGCCCAGGCAT
The DNA here is from genome assembly GCA_039593775.1 of Pseudoduganella sp. GTDB lineage: Bacteria > Pseudomonadota > Gammaproteobacteria > Burkholderiales > Burkholderiaceae_D > Rugamonas. Next base: position 1,521 of record JBCNOP010000148.1, on the reverse strand, counting down.
GGGTTGTGCTGCGCATGAATTGGGCAGCCGGATAGCCGGAGATTTCTTCAATGGCGTCCGACACGAAATCGATCGGGCCATCGGGACGGAAGCGGAACACGGCGCCCGGCACCTGGGTCACGATGGTGCGGAAGCGCTCCTCGCGCTGGGCGATATCCTCGAACAGGCGCTTGATCGCGACGCGCATCTGGTCCAGCTGGCCCGCCAGCCGGCCCAATTCATCGCTGCCGCTCAACTCCATCCGCGTTTCGAAATCGCCGTGCGACAGCCGGTCGGAGAAGCGCATCAGCTTGCGCAGGGGTTTCAGCAGGCGCTGGTTCAGGAACAGCACGATCAGCAGCAGCGATACGGTGAGCTGGGCGGCCAGCACGAAGACATAGGAGAGCTGCTTCTCGCGCAACTCCTGCTGGCTGCGGGCGTCGTCCATCTCGACCATGATCTTGCCGATCTTCTCGCCACGCACCGTGATTTCGCGCTCGGCCCGCACCACGTTGCCGATGGCGCGCTTGGGGGCCTCGACGTGCATGAACTGGGTATCAGCCTGGCCGGTGACCTGCACCTGCAGCACCGAACGGTCGCGCATGACGGATTCGACCAGCGAGTGGGCCGATTCCGCATTCATATTCCACAGGGATTCCTGCATGCCGAGGGCCAGGATGTCGGCGTTGCGTTGCAGGGATTCGTTGAGGGCGGTCTGGGCAGACTTCTGTTCGTGCACCCCGATCAGAAGGTATGAGCCGATAATGGCCGGAATCACCAGGCCGCCGAATACCACCAGTAACAAGGCGCCATAAATCGACAGCCCATACAGAGCGCTCAGGCGGGACCTTAATTTGTTATATAAATTCCGAGCCATTCAGCAGGTCTGGTGGAAAAGATTATCCAACAGCAATTATGCACGTAACTTGCTATCATCGCTACTCTATATCAGAGGAGTTTCCCTATGTCGTTTTCCATGTATTCCGCATCGATCCCTGTGTTCCGCCAAATCCTCGGCAGCCTGTTGTCGATCCTCGACAAGACCGAAGCACATATCGAGGAAAAGAAGATTGATCCGAATGCCCTGCTGCAGTTCCGTTTATTCCCGGATATGCTGCCTTTTACCCGTCAAATCCAGATTGCTGCTGACTTTGCCAAGGGCGCTGGCGCGCGGCTGGCCGGGGCGGATGTGCCGGTTTACGAAGATACTGAAAAGACCATTGGTGAATTAAAACTGCGCATCCAGCGCACGCTGACGTTTTTGGATTCGCTGCCACGGCAGGCGATTGAGGATTCCGCGCAACGTTCGGTGACTACTGGTAGCGGGGAGAAGGCTAAGCAGTGGGTCGGGCAGGAGTATTTGATGCACTATGCGCTGCCGCATTTCACCTTCCATGCGACGACTGCGTACAACATTCTCCGCCATAATGGGCTGGAGATTGGGAAGAAGGACTACATCGGCAGCTGGAAGGCTGAGTAAAACCGGTAAACCTGGGTCTGACCCACAGGGTCAGACCCTGTCTGCTCACCTGCCGCGGGGTT
>JBCNOP010000147.1:0-13302 GCA_039593775.1 Pseudoduganella sp. | reverse complement strand
ATGCGCGGTTGCGCGGCCTGGCGCCGGCGGCCAATCAATTCGGACGGCTGCACGGCCCACTCGTTGCCGGCCACCACCGGGGTATCGAACACGCCCAGGTCGACGCCTGTCACTGCACGGTAGGAGTGCACGTAGCTCTGGATCTCCGGACGGCAGGCGGCCAGCCAGTTGGCGGCACGGCTGGAGTCCTTGATGTCCGACCAGTTCAGGTGACGGATGCTGAGCAGAATCATCTCGCCGCAGTTGGCCAGCGTGTGGTAGTGGCGGATCGATGCGTCGTTCCAGCCCATGACCTGGCGCAAGGTATCGAGGTGCGGCATCCATGGCTCCGGATAGGGCACGCCCGGTTTGCCGCCGAGGAAGTCGCTGATCTCGGGACGCGACAGAATGTACTGCTGCAGCAGCATTTCGGCGCGCGCCTGGACCGGCATGTCGCTGTATTGGTTGTCGCTGCCCTCGGCCAGGATCAGGTGCAGTTCGCGCAGGCAGTTCAGCATTGGGAAGGCGTCGGCGTGCATCGTGGTGTCCATCGAGGTGCGGTAGTAGCGGCAGGCTTCCTGCAGCACGCGGTGGAAGGCTTCGATGAACGAAGTGCGGCTGTCAGCCGACACCAGGTTCGGCACGGCACTGCCGCGCAGGCGCAGGCCGTACTGGTGGTCGTACTCGTAGGCGCGGCGGGCCAGGGACAGGCGTTCCGGCTCGTGCTGCACATAGGCCCAGATCAGGTTGGTCAGTGGCCGCAGGTGCGAGATATTGCAGCGTGCCAGCTTGTCGCCGCCAGGATAGAGCCGGTTCTGGAAGCGCAGCGTGATGGCGTTGATGCCCTGCACCAGCATGCCTTCCTCATGCCAGTAGTTCCAGATCAGCTCCGCCATGCTGGGGTTGTCCAGCTTGTACTCGGTGAAGCCGTCGAACTCGCCGCGCCTGATCTGCTCTTCCGACAGGTAAGGCACCTGCGGGTGGTTGGCGATCATCTTCTGCACCACCGTGTGCGCGTCGTGAGTCAGCGCGTGCCCTTGCAGCGGTTTGTCGAACAGCAGTTTGGCTTGTTCGGCCAATTGCCCGATGTCCAGTTTATAGGGATGGAAGATGCGGTTCGCTTCGTCCATGTCGAATGGCTGCAGGGTGCCGCTGGGCGCCGGCGTGGCGCTGGCATTGGCGAAGCTCGGCGCCTGCAGGCTGGCGCTGACGTGCGCGCTGACGCCGTGCTGGAAGCAGGTCTTCACCCATTCGCCATGGCAGGCCACGAAGAAGCTGGCGATGCTGGCCAGCTTTTCGAACGGCGGCAGCTGCGCCAGGCCGGGATAGTTGGACTGCGTGCCCAATACCCCGGTCAGGAAGGTCTCGAAATTGTTGTAGCTCAGGAAGTCGTTCGCGCTGCGCACCATCAGGTAGTAGGCGGTGAACGGGTCATGGGATGGATCCGGCGTTTGCCGGTACAGCTGCACCGCCAGCGGCGCGGTCTGGGTGCAGGCCTGCGGCTCGCAGGGACTTTCATAGCGGGCGCTGGTTGTTGCCGGTTGCGCGGCCGTGCCAGGTGCCACTGCCTGCGGCGTGGCAGGGACAGGCGTCGCCAGCTTGGCGCTGGTGGCCAAAGGCGCCGGCGTCGCCGCCGCTTTTGGCGTGTTGCTTGGTTTCTTAGCCATGTTGCTCTCCTGTTGCTTGGTCGTGGATTAGATGGTCATCAGCACGGCCGGCGGCGCCGGGCGCGCCTGGGCGCAAACGGTACGGGCGTCGACGGTGCTGTGCAGGGCCCAGAAGCGCAGCAAACGCCGCAGCAGGGCTACTTCCTCGCTTGCCGTGAGCCAGCCGTCGAACTTGGCCTGGCCGATGGCGGCGCAGGCCTGGGTCGGTGGCAGCAGGGCCAGCCGGCCCGGGTTGCGGCGCTGCTCCTGCCACACGCTGCGCAGCCGCGGCGGGATGCAGCCGGCCCGCGGCAAGGCGTCGGCCAGCGTCAATCCGCCCAGGCTGGCCGGGCGGAAGCCCGCCAGCAAGGCCGCGAATTCCGGAATGATGCGTTCCAGTTCGCGCAAGGCGGCGGCTTCCTCCGGGGCTGCCTGCTGCAAGGGATACAGTGCGTCCCAGGTTGCGGCCAGCTGCTGCCATTGCTGGTCGGGGTACAGCGCATTGCCGATGGCGCAGCTGATCTTGACCCTGATCCATGGCGGCGGATGCGGGTCGTCGCCGCTGAAGCGGGTGACGAAGGCTGCCGGCAGGCTGACCACGCTCATCAGGCCTTGCGTGGAGGCGATGCCGACCCGTCCCACGCTCCAGAAGTCGGCGATGATCTCCGACATCCAGGAGCGCAGGCACTGCCACCACCGGGCTTGCGCCGGCCGGGCGGCCGCCACGGCGCCCAGCATCTGCTGCAGCGGCTCCACCAGTTCCAGCAGGGCGGCGGCCTGGTGCCCCACTTCATGCACCAGCGAGGAGGCGATGGCGCTGCCGACCATGCGTTCGCGCGGCATGCGGATGATGGCGACCGGCGTCTGGCCGCCGCCCGGCAGGCGTGCCCGCACGCGGCGGATCGCCGCACCCGGCTCCCGGTCCAGGTGGCAGATCACCGGCGGGCTGGCATAGGGCTGGCAGGGCAATTGCAACGCGTCCGCTGCCAGCACGTCCAGTCCACCAAGCCATTCGCCATAATTGTGCTGGCTGCGTTCGGCCAGCGCATCGGCGAACACGTCGAAATGCGTCAGCATGTCCAGGAAGCGCATGCGCACGATCGCGTAGCGGCGCTGGATCTGGGCCGGCGCCGCCCGCGTCCCGGCCGGCGAACGCAGCCAGTCCAGGAAGCGCTCCCCCGCCTGCCGCAGCTGGCTGCGGCCGTCGGCCAGGAACTTTTCGATGGCCGCCTGCGCCGCCACCGAGGGCGCGGCGGCGGCCACCATCGGCAGGGTCAGCGCGAACGGCCGCACTTCGTTCAGGCGTTCGAGCAGCGACTGCGCTTCGTACTCGATCATACGGATGGCTTGGGCATGCGACATCGCGGTCTCCCCGGCGCATCTCAGCGCGAGTACACGTTGTACAGGATGACGTTGCGTCCGACCTTGGCCCAGCTGCCGCCGCGGCGGCGCACCTGGCCGCCAGGACCTGCCGGCACGCCGGGATTGACGCCGTGGTTGGCCCCGGGCCGGTACGGCAGCACTTGCGGCGCCGGCGACGGGCGGAACGGCACGTTGGGCGCGTTGGTATTGACGCCGATCGCGGAGCCCGCCGTGGCCTGGCCGCCCGCCTGGCCGCCGATGCGCACATTCCAGCCGCCGGGGCTGGTCACCTGCATATTGCCCGCCAGGCCGCCGGTGGCCTGGCCGCCGCCCGCTGCCTGGCCGGTCAGGCCATTCAGCACGGCGGAGCCGATCGAGGGCAGGATCTTGCCGGCGATGCTGCCCAGGATGCTGCCGATTTCCTGCTGGCTGGTGAATTCGCCTTCCGGCAGGCTGTCCAGCGCGCGGGCGCCTTCGACGCCGATGCGCACGATGCGGCGCGCCACTTCAAATTCGCGGTCTTCGTTCGACAGGCCTTCCAGTTCCAGGCCCAGCGCATTCTTGGCCATATTGCCGGCGGCCCTGCCAATCATGGTGCCGACGCCGGGAATCGGGATCATGCTGCCCAGCGCCCCCCCCAGGGCCGGCAGGGCGAAGCGCGCCGCGCCGCGCAGTGCATTGCCCAGCATGCCGCCCAGCGGGCCGCGGGCGACGTTGCGGAATTTCTGGGCGACGTTCTTGAAGAAGCCGCCCAGGAAGTTCTCCAGTTCCTGTTCGTTGCTGACGGAGAGCAGTTCGGCGGCCATCGCCAGTTCCATCTCCTGGTTGATTTCGCCGGTCACGGGGTTGATCAGTTCACCGGGGTATTCGGCTTCGTAGTTCTGCCCATACTCGCCCTGGTAGCCGTTATATTCGCCCTGGTAGCCGTTGTATTCGCCCTGGTAGCCGGCGTACTCCTGCTGCCCGGCATATTCCTGCTGCTGGTATTCGCCCTGGGCATATGCAGGTGCAAATTCGCCTGCTTCCATGAATTGCTGGATGCGATCAGTGTTGTGCATGACTTGCTCCTCGTAGAAGTGACATCGGTGGATGAACGGCTATGCGCCCATGCCAGGACATGAGCAAATGCCATGCCTGCCTTTTAGTCATGGCTTCCCAGAGGGCGGGGAAGAGCGGGAGGGAAAGGAAGAGGAAGCAGGCTTCGCTTGAGCGCGCACGCGGTGCGAAGCCGGCTTCACGGCGAAGCTCAGGGCCGGCCGTTGCCCGTTTGCTTGTTCTGCGTAGCCCTGAATCCCCTTTCCCACCATTCGAACAGCCCCTGCATGAGCAGGGCGAGCATGGCTGCCGGCAGCGCGCCGGCCAGCATCAGGGTGTTGTCGTTCAGGGCGAGGCCGGTGGTGATGCGCTCACCATAGCCGCCGGCGCCGATAAAGGCGGCGATGGTGGCGGTGCCGACGCTCATGACGGCGGCGGTTTTCACGCCGGCCAGGATCACTGGCGCGGCCAGCGGGAGTTCGATTTCCTTCAGGCGCTGCGGCGCGCGCAGGCCCAGCGCCTGCGCGGCCTGCTTCAGGCCCTGCGGCACGCCGCCGATGCCGGTGCAGGTGTTGCGGACGATCGGCAGCAGCGCGTAGACGAACAGTGCGCACAGGGCGGGCACGGTGCCGATCGTTCCCAGCAAGGGAATCAGCATGGCCAGCAGGGCCAGCGAGGGGATCGTTTGCAGGATGCCTGCCGCGGCCATGACGGGTTCGCGCAGCCTGGGGCGGTAGGCGGCGAGGATGCCGAGCGGGATGCCGACGGCGCCGGCCAGCGCAACCGACAGCGCGACCAGGAGGACGTGCTGGCGGGTCAGCGGCCAGAAGTCGTCCGCAAACAGGCGTTGCCAGAGCGTCGGGGCGGCGGCGCGCGTCGTGGTGGCGCTGGCAGCGGCAGGGCCGTTGCGATGGGCACTGGATTGGCCGGCGGGCGCCGTAGCGGGATGCCGGGCGAGCCAGTCGCGCGCGATGGCGGCGAACGGCTGGCCGTGCAACTCGGCAGCGGCATTCATGGCAATCATGTCCGGGGCGCTGATGCGGCCTTCAAGCGTGCGCAATGCCTGCCAGGCAGCAGGGAAGCGCGGCGCGGCGTCGAGGCGGTACAGCAGGACGGCGTCGTAGCGGGGAAAGTAGCCGCGGTCGTCGTCCAGCACGCGCAGGCCGTATTGGCCGATCTTGGCGTCGGTAGAGTAGATGTCGATGACGTCGACCTGATTCTGCGCCAGCGCTTCGTAGGCGATTCCGTGATCGACGCCGCGCGGGGTGGCGCTGAAGCCGTATTGCTTGGCGAGGCCCGGCCAGCCGTCGGCGCGGCCGATGAATTCATGCGAGAGCCCGTAGCGCAGTCCGTGCCGCGCGGCCAGCTCGCTCAACTTGCGCGGGCCGCCGGCGCCGCCCCGCATTGCCAGCGCGTAGCTGTTGTTAAAGCCCAGCGGCACGGCAACGCCCAGGCCTTGCGCGGCCAGTTCGCGCTGCATCTGCTCCAGCGTCGCGGGCCCGGCGTGCTTGAGGATTTCCAGGCTGATGGTGCCGGTATATTCGGGATAGACGTCGATGCTGCCGGACTTCAGCGCGGCCAGCACGATGGCCGTGTTGCCAAGGCCTTGCTTGTGCTCGACCCGCGCATGCGGTGCGGCGGCCTGTGCGAGCAGTTCGCCGAGGATGTAGGATTCGGTGAAACGCTTGGAACCGACGCGCAGCACGGCGTCGTCGGCAGCATGCGCCGCGGCGGCGGAAAAGAAGGCGGCAGCCGCCAGGGCCGGAAGGACGATGGCGGCGCGGCGCAGCAAGTCAGGCGCCTGCGGCGGCTGGGGCGGAGGGCGCGGCCGCGGCGGGAATGCCGACCACCGGGTCGCGCCAGACGCCGCGATTGACCACGGCCACGCAAGGGTTGAAGCCGAAGGCGTACGACAGGTCCGCCGGGCGGGCGATTTGCCACAGCGCGAAGTCGGCGCGCTTGCCCACTTCGAGGGTGCCGACCTCGCCGTCCAGTCCCAGTGCGCGGGCAGCGTTGATGGTGCAGCCGGCCAGCGCTTCCAGCGGCGTCAGGCGCCACAAAGTGCAGACCATATTCATCGCCAGCAGCAGGGACGTCATCGGCGAGGTGCCGGGATTGTTGTCGGTGGCAACTGCCATCGGCACGCCGGCGGCGCGCAAGGCGGCGATTGGCGGCGGCGTGGTGTCGCGCAGGAAGTAGTAGGCGCCGGGCAGCAGCACAGCCACCGTGCCGGCAGCATCCATGGCGGCGATGCCTTCGGCGGACAGGTGTTCCAGGTGGTCGGCAGACAGCCCGCCGTAGCGGGCCACCAGCGCCGCGCCGCCCTGGTCGGACAACTGTTCGGCGTGCAGCTTGACCGGCAAGCCTTGCTCGCGCGCGGCGGCGAAAATGCGTTCGGTTTGCGCGGCCGTGAAGCCGATGCGTTCGCAGAAGGCATCCACCGCGTCGGCCAGGCCGTCGGCTACCAGCGTGGGGATCATGCCGATCACCGCGTCGACATACTCGTCGGGGCGGTCCCTGAATTCAGGCGGCAGCGCGTGCGCGCCGAGGAAGGTGGTGCGCACGGACACCGGCATCACCTGCTCGACGCGGCGCGCCACGCGCAGCATCTTCGATTCCGAAGCGAGGTCCAGGCCATAGCCGGACTTGATCTCCAGCGTGGTCACGCCTTCGGCCAGCAGCGCCGCGATGCGCGGCAGCGACTGGCGCAGCAGCTCTTCGTCGGAAGCGGCGCGGGTAGCGCGCACGGTCGACATGATGCCGCCGCCGGCGCGGGCGATATCCTCGTAGGTGGCGCCGTTCAGGCGCGCCTCGAATTCATCGCTGCGGTTGCCGGCGTGGACGATGTGGGTGTGGCAGTCGATCAGCCCCGGCGTCAGCCAGCAGCCGCCGGCATCGTGCTCCAGCTCCGCGCTGCCCGCTGCGGCGGCATCTTCGCGGCGGCCGATCCAGGCAATGCGGCCGTTATCGACCGCAATGGCGGCGTCGCGGATTTCGCCGTAGCCCTCGCCCGCCATGGTGGCCAGGTGCACGTTGGTGATCAACAGGTCCCACTCTACTGCCATGTGTTTTACTCTTCGTTCGGGAAAATATCGACAATGAACACGGTGGCGTGGCCCGCTTCCAGGGTCCAGACGTCGTCCTTGTCCAGCACCACCGCATCATAGCGCACCAGCGAGATGCGCTCACTGGTGCTGGACAGGTTCAGGCTCTCGCCCTCGGCCAGGAACACCACGGTGGTCGGGCTGCGCCGCTCCAGCGTGGAGAAATCGCGGATGGTGCGCCGCTCCAGCTGGTGGTTGCAGATCGAGCGCCGGGTCATGACGTTGAAATCGGTGGTCGGCGCGCCTTCCACGGTGGCAGTGACGGCGTTCTCGCCCGGGAAGGCGATCACCGGCTCGCGTTCGGACAGCGCCACGCGCCGCTCGTTGCCCACGTCCAGCACCACGCCGCCGCCCTCGACCAGGGTCAGGGTGCGGTCGATGCCGGGAAACACGGAGAACGGCCCGCTCTGCGCGATGGTGGCCAGCGAAATGCGCCATTCGAACTCGTCGAAGCCGGCGCCCGGCGGCATCACGCACAGTTCCGTGGTGCTGCCGCCGCCGTTCTTCCACGGCGTGGCGTGCAGGCTTGCATACTGGATGATTTGAGTCATGCTCGTAGCTCGCGCAGTTCGGCCAGCGTCTTTTTGAAGCGCGTGGTGATGGCCGGTTGCGCCACGTGCTCACGGCTGCGCACCACCCAGTGGCCGCCGACCATCACATCCCTGACTAGATTATCATTTCCGCTGAAAACGAAGCACCCCAGAACATCGGCGGCGTCGATTCCGTCCAGGTTCGGGTGGTCGTCGTCCAACACTATCAGGTCGGCACGCGTGCCGGCCGCCAGCGCGCCCACCGGGCGTCCCGCCGCCTGCGCCCCGCCCTGCAAAGCAGCTTGCCACAGGAAGTCGCCGACGCGGCGCTCGCTTCCGGAAACAGCGATATTGCGGCGCTGCTGCAACAGGCGCTGGCCGTATTCGAGCCAGCGCAGTTCTTCCACCGCGCTTTGCGAGACGTGGCTGTCGCTGCCGACGCCGAAGCGGCCGCCCTGGCCGAGGAAGCTTTCAAGCGGGAACAGGCCGTCGCCCAGGTTGGCTTCCGTGGTCGGGCACAGGCCGGCCACGGCGCCGCTTTGCGCGATGGCGCTGACTTCGTCCGGCGTCAGGTGGGTGGCGTGCACCAGGCACCAGCGCGCGTCGACCGGCAGGTTTTCATAAAGGTATTGCACCGGGCGCTTGCCGGAGAAGTCCAGCGACTGCTGCACTTCGCCCTGCTGCTCGGCGATGTGGATGTGCACCGGGCGCGCTTTCGGCAGGTGGTCCAGCACTTCGCGGATCTGCGCCACCGAGGCGGCGCGCAGCGAATGCGGCGCCACGCCGACTTCCACTTGGGCGTCGCGCAGCGGTTCCAGCTCGCCGATGATCTTCAGCACGTCGCGTGCATCGGTGCGGAAGCGCGCCTGTTCCGGCTTCAGGGGCTGCTCGCCGAAGCCGGCCCAGGAATACAGCACCGGCAGCATGGTGATGCCGATGCCGGCCTGGCGTGCGGCGGCGATCACGCGCTGCGCCGTTTCAGAAGCTTGCGGGTACATGCTGCCGTCCGGCGCGCGCTGCACATAGTGGAATTCGCACATCGAGGTGTAGCCGTGGCGCAGGCATTCGGAGTACAGCTGGGCCGCGATGGCTTCCATCTGCTCCGGCGTAATATTGCGTGCGAAACGGTACATCAGGTCGCGCCAGGTCCAGAAGCTGTCCTTCGCATCGCCGGCCACTTCAGTCAGGCCGCCGAGCGCGCGCTGGAAGGCGTGCGAGTGCAGGTTGACCATACCCGGCATGACCAGGCGCGCGCTCGGGATGCCGGGCGCCGCCACGGCATCGGCCTGCACGGCGGTGAAGTTGCCGCGGTCGTCCCATTGCAGCAGGACGTTCTTGCGCCAGCCGTCGGCCAGCAGCGCGTTGTGCGCAAACAGGGCTTTCATTGGCGCACCCAGTCGGCTGCAGTTTGCACCAGTTGCCGCAGCAAGGGCTGGATGTCGGCAGCGCGGTCGGCACGGTAGCCGAACGGCGCCTCCTCATCCATATAGGTAGACTGGCACATCTCGAGCTGGATCGCGTGCACGCCCTGCTCCGGCTTGCCGTAGAAGCGCGTGATATGGCCGCCCTTGAAGCGGCCGTTGACGGCCACGGTATAGCGTTCGTCGCGGCGCGCCACGGCGGCGATGGCCTCGGTCATGGCCTTGTCGCAGCTGGCGCCGTCGGCGGTGCCGAAATTCAGGTCGGGCAGCTTGCCTTCGAAGAAGCGCGGCACCACGGAGGCGATCGAGTGCGCGTCCCACAGCACCACCTTGCCGTGGACGGCCAGCAGGCGGTCAAGCTCGGCGCGCAACTGCGTGTGGTAAGGCTGCCAGTAGGCTGCCAGGCGGCGCTCGACCTCGGCCTGCGAAGGCTGGCGGCCCTCCAGGTACAAGGGCTCGCGGTGGAAGGTGTCGACCGGGCACAGGCCGGTGGTGTCCTGGCCGGGATACAGGTTGGTGTTTTCCGGCGGGCGATTCAGGTCGATCACGTAGCGCGACCAGCGTGCCGACAGGGTGGACGCGCCAAGCGCGCCCAGGAAGTCGTACAGCTGCACCAGGTGCCAGTCGGTATCGGCCTTTTCGGTCGCCGCCGGCGTCATGGCCGCGGCGATATCGTCAGGGATGTCGGTGCCCACGTGGGGCATCGACACCAGCAAGGGAATACTGCCTGCTTGGAAGCGGTAATCCATGGAACCTCCTTACGGATGCAGGGCGCTGAACAGGCTCTTGCAAGTTGCGCTCAGGTCGCCGTTCACCACCATCTGCTTGGCTGCTTCGATGTCCGGCGCGAAGAAGCGGTCGGCGTCGAAGAATGGTACCTTGGAACGCAGCTGGGCGTGTACATGTTCCAGTTGCGCCGACGATTTCAGCGGACGGTGGAAGTCGATGCCTTGCGCCGCCGCCAGCAGTTCGATGCCGAGAATGGTCGCGGTATTGTGCGCCATATCGTGCAGGCGGCGCGCGCCGTAGGTGGCCATCGATACGTGGTCTTCCTGGTTGGCGGAAGTCGGGATGGTGTCGACCGATGCCGGGTGCGCGATCGACTTGTTTTCCGAAGCCAGCGCGGCGGCGGTGACGTGGGCGATCATGAAGCCGGAATTCACGCCCGGGTCGCGCACCAGGAAGGGCGGCAGGCCGGACAGGGTGGCGTCGATCAGCAGCGAAACGCGGCGCTCGGAGATGGAGCCGATTTCGGCGATGGCCAGCGCCAGCGTGTCGGCGGCAAAGGCCACCGGCTCGGCGTGGAAATTGCCGCCCGAAACCACCACCGGGCCGTCGTCGTTCTGGAAGATCAGCGGGTTGTCAGTGACGGCATTGGCTTCGATCAGGAGGGTGCGGCCGGCGTTGGCGATCAGGTCCCAGCAGGCGCCCATCACTTGCGGCTGGCAGCGCAGGCAGTACGGGTCCTGCACGCGCTCGTCGCCCACCAGGTGGGAGGCGCGGATCGCGCTGCCCGACACCAGTTCGCGGTAGATGCCGGCGGCAGCGATCTGGCCCGGCTGGCCGCGCACTTCGTGGATGCGGGCGTCGAACGGGGAGTCGGAGCCTTTGGCGGCATCCAGCGACATGGAGCCGGTCACCATGCCTGCTTCCAGCAGGCGTTCGGCCATGAACAGGCCGTGCAGCGCCAGCGCGGTGGAGGCCTGGGTGCCGTTGATCAGGGCCAGGCCTTCCTTGGCGGCCAGCACGACCGGGGTGATGCCGGCGGCTTTCAGGGCGTCGGCGGCTTGCACCAGTTCGCCTTTGACGCGCACTTCGCCGACGCCAAGGATGGCCAGGGTCATGTGCGACAGCGGGGCCAGGTCGCCCGAGGCGCCGACCGAGCCCTTGGCCGGGATGGCGGGCATGATGCCCTTGTTGTACAGGGCGACCAGGGTGTCGATCACCAGCGGGCGGATGCCGGAGAAGCCGCGCGACAGGCTGCTGATCTTGGTCAGCATCAGCAGGCGCACCACTTCGTCGGACATCAGTTCGCCGGTGCCGACCGAGTGCGACAGGATCAGGTTGCGCTGCAGCTGCTCCAGCTTGTCGTCCGGGATGCGGGTCTTGGCCAGCAGGCCGAAGCCGGTGTTGATGCCGTAGGCGGCGTCGCCCTTGGCGACGATGTCCTGCACGGCTTTGCAGGAGGCTTCGATGGCGGTGTAGGCTTCCTTGGCCAGGGCGATCGGGGTGTGGGCGGTCCACACAGCGCGCAGGTCGGACAGGGTCAGGTTGCCGGGGTTAAGGGTCAGTTTGGTCATGTCTAGGTCTCGTATTCGTTGCTTTTAAACCGGTGAACCGGTGTCTGACCCGCAGGGTCAGACACCTTATTACGCGGCGGTCGCAGGCCGGGGTGTCTGACCCTGCGGGTCTGACACCGGTTTACCGGTTTATTTGATCATCGGCAGGTTCAGTTTATTACGCTTGGCGCATTCAATGGCGGACTCGTAGCCGGCGTCGGCGTGGCGCATCACGCCCGAGCCGCAGTCGTTGACCAGCACGCGCGCCAGGCGCCTGGCGGCGGCCTCGGTGCCGTCAGCCACGATCACCACGCCGGAGTGCTGCGAATAGCCCATGCCCACACCGCCGCCATGGTGCAGCGAAACCCAGGTCGCGCCGCCGGCAGTGTTGAGCATGGCGTTCAAGAGCGGCCAGTCCGACACCGCATCGGTGCCGTCGCGCATGCCTTCGGTTTCGCGGTTGGGCGAAGCGACCGAGCCGGTATCGAGGTGGTCGCGGCCGATCACGATCGGCGCCTTCAGTTCGCCGTTCTTGACCATTTCATTGAAGGCCAGGCCGGCGATGTGGCGCTCGCCCAGGCCCAGCCAGCAGATGCGGGCCGGCAGGCCCTGGAAGGCGATGCGCTCGCGCGCCATGTCCAGCCAGCGGTGCACGTTGGCGTGGTGCGGGAACAGTTCCTTGATCTTGGCGTCGGTCTTGTAGATGTCCTCCGGATCGCCGGACAGGGCCACCCAGCGGAACGGGCCGCGGCCTTCGCAGAACTGCGGGCGGATATAGGCCGGCACGAAGCCCGGGAAATCGAAGGCGTTCTTGACGCCCTTGTCCAGCGCCACCTGGCGGATGTTGTTGCCGTAGTCGACCACCTTGGCGCCCAGCGCCTGGAAGTCCAGCATGGCTTGCACGTGCACAGCGCAGGACGCGGCGGCGGCGTCGACCAGGCGCGCGTGCTGCGACGCGTCGACCTGGGCCGCCTTCCACTGTTCCACAGTCCAGCCTTGCGGCAGGTAGCCGTTAACCAGGTCGTGCGCCGAGGTCTGGTCGGTCACCAGGTCCGGCACCAGGCCGCCGGCCTTGGCGCGGCGCACCAGCTCCGGCAGCACGTCGGCCGCATTGCCCAGCAGGCCGATCGAGATGGCGTCGCCATTGGCCTTGTGCTGCTTGATCATCTCCAGCGCTTCATCGATGCTGGCGGCCTGCTTGTCCAGGTAGCGGGTGCGCAGGCGGAAGTCGATCGAGGATTGCTGGCATTCGATGTTGAGCGAGACGGCGCCGGCAAAGGTGGCGGCCAGCGGCTGCGCGCCGCCCATGCCGCCCAGGCCGGCGGTCAGCACCCAGCGGCCTTTGAGGTCGCCGCCGAAATGCTGGCGGCCGGCTTCGGCGAAGGTTTCGTAAGTGCCCTGCACGATGCCCTGGGTGCCGATGTAGATCCAGGAACCGGCCGTCATCTGGCCGTACATGAACAGGCCCTGGCGGTCGAGCTCATTGAAGTGTTCCCAGTTGGCCCATTTCGGCACCAGGTTGGAGTTGGCCAGCAGCACGCGCGGCGCGTCTTCGTGGGTCTGGAACACGCCGACCGGCTTGCCGGACTGGATCAAGAGGGTTTCGTTGGCTTCCAGCTTTTTCAGCGAAGCGAGGATCTGGTCGAAGCATTCCCAGTTGCGGGCCGCGCGGCCGATGCCGCCGTACACCACCAGGTGTTTCGGGTTCTCTGCCACTTCCTTGTCCAGGTTGTTCTGGATCATGCGGTAGGCTGCCTCGGCGCCCCAGGTCTTGCAGACCATTTCCGGGCCGCGCGGGGCGCGGATATCACGGGTGGCATCGTAGCGGGGATCGTTGGCGAAACTCGTAGACATGGCGGCTCCTTGGAATGGTGAATGCTGTCACTCTAGGTTGTCTATACAAGTTAGTCAACTGGTTTTTAGCGGCTTGCAGGCCCGATAGTTAG
>JBCNOP010000146.1:0-13371 GCA_039593775.1 Pseudoduganella sp. | reverse complement strand
GACGCGCAGGTTGATGGTGCGCGATGGGATGTCGATGTCGATCATGTCGCCCTCTTCCACCAGGCCGATCGCGCCCCCTTCCGCCGCTTCCGGCGAGGCGTGGCCGATCACCAGGCCGGACGAGCCGCCGGAGAAGCGGCCATCGGTGAACAGCGCGCATGCCTTGCCCAGGCCTTTCGACTTGATGTACGACGTCGGGTACAGCATTTCCTGCATGCCCGGGCCGCCTTTCGGGCCTTCGTATCGGATGATGACCACGTCGCCTTCGTGCACGGTGTCGCCCAGGATGCCTTCCACCGCTGCGTCCTGGCTTTCGAACACGCGTGCCTTGCCGCTGAACTTGAGGATCGATTCATCGACGCCGGCGGTCTTCACGATGCAGCCCTTTTCGGCGATGTTCCCGTACAGGACCGCCAGGCCGCCATCTTTCGAGTACGCGTGCTCCAGGTCGCGGATGCAGCCCGTGCTGCGGTCCAGGTCCGACGAGGCATAGCGTTCGGATTGCGAGAACGCTACCTGGGTCGGCACGCCGCCCGGCGCGGCGCGGAACAACTGGTGCACGGCCGCGTCGTCGCTGCGCTTGATGTCGTATTTCTCGATGGCCTCGCCCATGGTCGGGCTATGCACGGTGTGCTGGGTGGTGTCCAGCAAGCCGGCACGCGCCAGTTCGCCCAGGATGGAAATGATGCCGCCGGCGCGGTGCACGTCTTCGATGTGGAACTTGTCGGTCATCGGCGCGACCTTGCACAGGCAAGGCACCTTGCGCGAAATGCGGTCGATGTCGGCCATGGTGAAAGGCACGCCCGCTTCATGCGCTGCCGCCAGCAGGTGCAGCACGGTGTTGGTGGAACCGCCCATCGACACATCCAGCGCCATCGCGTTTTCAAACGCTTCCTTGGTGGCGATGGAGCGCGGCAAAACGCTGTAGTCGTCCTGCTCGTAGTGGCGCTTGGTGATTTCCACGATCAGGCGGCCGGCGCGTAGGAACAGTTCCTTGCGGTCGCTGTGGGTGGCGACGATGGTGCCGTTGCCCGGCAGGGAAAGGCCCAGCGCTTCGGTCAGGCAGTTCATTGAATTGGCGGTGAACATGCCGGAACAGGAACCGCAGGTCGGACAGGCCGAGCGCTCGATCTCCGCCACGTCTGCATCGGAGACAGTGCGGTCGCCAGCCTTGATCATGGCGTCGACCAGGTCCAGCTTGATGATTTTCTCGCCCCCGTTGACGGCCTTGACCACCTTGCCCGCTTCCATCGGGCCGCCGGAAACGAAGACCGCCGGGATGTTCAGGCGCATGGCAGCCATCAGCATGCCGGGCGTGATCTTGTCGCAGTTGGAAATGCAGACCATGGCGTCGGCGCAGTGCGCATTGACCATGTATTCCACCGAGTCGGCGATCAGGTCGCGCGACGGCAGCGAATACAGCATGCCGCCGTGGCCCATGGCGATGCCGTCGTCGACAGCGATGGTGTTGAATTCCTTGGCCACGCCGCCCGATGCTTCGATCTCGCGCGCAACCAGTTGGCCCAGGTCCTTCAGGTGGACGTGGCCCGGTACGAATTGGGTGAAGGAGTTGACCACGGCGATGATCGGCTTGTTGAAATCGCCATCTTTCATGCCGGTGGCGCGCCACAGGGCACGGGCGCCTGCCATATTGCGGCCTTGGGTGGTGGTGTAGGAACGGTATTGCGGCATGGTGGGGTCTCCTCAGTAAGAGTCTAAGGGTGCCTTGCCCCTGGCGAGTTGTCAAATATATGATAACCACTGCTGTGATATGCTTGGCGAATGAATATCGAACTTCGCCAGCTGCGCTACTTCGCCACGGTCGCCGAGGAGCTGCATTTCGGCCGTGCTGCGCGCCGCCTGCACATGACCCAGCCGCCGCTGTCGCAAACCATCATGGCGCTGGAGGAGATGCTGGGTGCGCCGCTGTTCGAACGTAACCGGCGCGGCGTGGCGCTGACCGCAGCCGGGGAAGCGCTGCTGCCGGAGGCGCGCCGCCTGCTCGATCAGTCGGCCGGGCTGGCGGAACTGGTGCGGCGTGCCGCCACCGGCGCCAGCGGGCGGCTGTCGCTGGCCTTCGTCTCCTCCGCCGACTACAGCGTGCTGCCGCCGACCCTGCGCGCCTATCGCGCCGAGTATCCGCAAGTCGAAATCACGCTGAAGGAAGCCACTTCCGACCTGCAGCTCGACGACCTGCTGGAGGGCCGGGTTGATGCCGGCCTGCTGATCCCGCCCTTGCCCGACCGCGCGCGCCAGGAGCTCGATTACCTGCCGGTGCTGAGCGAACCGCTGGTACTGGCCGCGCCGGCAGGCCTGCCGGCCTTGGCCCGGGCACGCGCCGCCGAGCTGCGCAAGCTGGCGGGCATCCCGCTGATCATTTTCCCGCGCCATATCTCGCCCGGGCTGTACGACGCCATCCTGTCGGTCTTCCGCGAAGCGGGCATCACCGCCGAGGTGGGGCAGGAAGCGATCCAGATGCAAACCATCGTCAGCCTCGTATCGGCTGGCATGGGTATCGCACTTGTGCCACAATCCGTGTCGAATTTGCGCCGGCCGGGCGTGGAATACCTGCCCCTGGTCCAGAGCACGCCGCTGGTGGAAACCGGCCTGGCCTGGCGGCGCGACAATGCCTCGCCCGTGCTGCGCGGCTTTTTGGAATTAATGAGAAAGAGAATCTGAATGCCTGCGTTAATGCATCCTATGCCCGATCCGGTCGCCATCCACCTGGGTCCCGTGTCGATCCACTGGTATGGCCTGATGTATGTGCTGGCTTTTGCCATGTTCATCGCGCTGGGCCGTGTGCGCATCAAGCAGCCGCACATCGCCGCGCAAGGCTGGACCAAGGAAGACCTGGACGACATGCTGTTCTACGGCATGCTGGGCGTGATCGTGGGCGGACGCCTGGGCGAAGTCTTCTTCTACCAGCCCGAAATGCTGCTGACGCCACTGCGCATCTTCAAGGTGTGGGAAGGCGGCATGAGCTTCCACGGCGGCTTCCTCGGCGTATTGATCGGCATGGCACTGTGGGCACGCAAACGCAAGCGCAACCTGCTGGACGTATATGACTTCATCGCGCCACTGGTGCCGCTCGGTTACGCGGCCGGGCGCATGGGCAATTTCATCAACGCCGAACTGCCGGGCCGCATCGTCAGCGATCCAAACCTGCCTTGGGCGATGATCTACCCGAACGTGGGCCCGATGCCGCGCCACCCATCTGCAATTTACCAGATGCTGGTGGACGGCATCCTGGTGTTCTGCATCCTGTGGCCATTCGCGCGCAAGGCCCGTCCACGCCTGGCAGTCGGTGCCCTGTACGTGCTGCTGTATGGCTGCGCGCGCTTCTTCACCGAATATTTCCGCACTCCAGACTGGGAAATCACCGTGGCCGGCCTGCCGATCACTTCCGGCCAGATGCTGTCGCTGCCGATGATCGTCGGCGCCATCATCATGCTGGTGTGGGCCTACCGCTCAAACCAGCCCGATAGCGCCGGCCAGCGCGCCTAAGGCGATCAGCCAGAGCGGATTCAATTTGGTGGTATAGGCCGCCGCAGCGGCGGCCAGCGCCAGCACGATGCCGCGCCATCCGGCGCCCGCCACACTCAGGAATGTCCACGCAGCGCCGGCCAGCATGCCGGCCGCCAGCGGCGCCAGCGCATCGCGCAAAGCACCGGCCCAGCGCCCTTCCCCGCCGCCATGACGGTTGATCACCGTCCCCAGCGCCAGCACCAGGCAAGACGATGGCACGATAGCCGCCAGCGTCACCACCACCGCGCCCAGCCAGCCCTTGATCATCCAGCCGATCAGTGTCACGAACAGCAGGTTCGGCCCCGGAGCCGCTTGCGCCAGCGCGTACATGGACGCGAACTGTTCGTCCGTCAGCCAGTGGTTTTGCACCGAAACGTAATGGTGCACGTCCGGCGCCACCAGCACCACCCCGCCGCCGATGGCCGTCAGCGACAGCACGGCCAGGTGCCACGCCAGGCCGCCCAGTTTGACGTCGTCGCTCATGGCTTCCTCCACACAAAAGCAAACAGCAGGAAGCCGATCGGCACCAGCGTGGCAACCACCGTAATCAGGCCAACCTTCGCCACGCCCAGGCCGATGAACGCCGCCACCAGCAGTGCTATCTGCGTCAAGCGCCGCCAGCGCAGTGTGCGCGCCACATCCACTGCCAACTCGCTTGCCTCGCCCTGTGCAGCCGGCTTGGCTGCGGTGCTGCGCAACATGCCGACAGCCAGCTTGAGCGCCGTCGCGAGAATCAGTCCAGACGCCGCTGCCGACATGCCGCGCATGGCGCTGACGAAGAGTGGATGGCCAGCCAGGCCCTGGTAAGCTGCGCCGAGCGCAATGACAATGAAGAATGGGCCGAGCAGCAGCCCGGCCAGCGCGGAAAAACCGCCCGCCGCGCCGGCGTAGCGCTGGCCGACCATGACGGAAAGATTGCAGATCGTCGGCCCTGGGAGAAGCTGCGCGATGCTGAGGAGCTGGCCGAATTCAGCGGCGGTCAGCCACTGCGTGCGTTCGACCAGGTGGCGGTAAGCAAATGGCAGCACGCCGCCAAAGCCCAGAATCGCCATGTGCGAGAAAACCTTGAACAGCGCCCAGCATCCAACCCGTGCATCCTGCATTGCTTCCTCCATGCTGCTCCCCGCCCCGCTACGCGAACGCGTGGTAGAACATATATCCCGCGAGTGCAAACAGCACCACGGCAAAGGCACGCTTGAGCGCCGCCACATCCATCCTGTGCGCCATGCGCGCGCCAAGCGGCGCCATGGTCACGCTGGCGGCCACGATCACGGCCAGCGCCGGCAGGTAGACAAAGCCCAGCGAGTGCTGCGGCAAGCCTGGCTCCGACCAGCCATAGTAAATATTCGACAAGGTGCCGGACAGCGCGATCGGGAAGCCCAGCGCCGCACTGGTCGCCACAGCCTGGTGAATACGCACATTACACCACGCCATGAACGGCACCGAGATAAACCCGCCCCCGGCACCGACCAGTCCTGCCATGGTGCCGATCACGCCGCCGGCTGCGAACATGCCCGCCGTGCCAGGTAACTCGCGCCCTGCAGAAGGCTTTTTGTTGCGCAGCATCTGCGCCGCCGAAAACGCCACGAACAGCGCGAACAGCAGCGACAATGCCGAAGTATTCATCTGCTTGCCGATCCAGGGACCGATCCACGAACCGAGCAGGATGCCCGGCGCCAGCAGCGCCACAATGCGCCACTGCACGGCGCCATGCCGGTGGTGCGCGCGGACCGAAGACAAGGAAGTAAACATGATGGTCGCCAGCGAAGTCGCAATCGCCATGTGCACCACCAGCCCTGGCGCAAAGCCCTTGGCAGTGAAGATCATGGTAATGAAGGGCACCAGCACCATGCCGCCGCCGATCCCCAGCAAGCCCGCCGCGTATCCGCCTCCGGCCCCCATCAGGAGCAGGATGCCGGCCAGACTCCAATCCATCAATCGCCCTTCAGCAGCGCCATCACGTGCTTCCACTGGGCCGGCGTGACCGGCGTGATCGACAGCCGGCTGCCCTTTTGCAGCACCACCATGTCTTCCAGCTGCGGCAGCGTGCGCATTTCCGCCAGCGACAGCAGGCGCGTCTTGCGCACGCCTTTCACGTCGACGGAAATCCAGCGCGGCTGTTCCTGCGTTGCCTTCGCATCGTAGTAATGGCTCTTGGGATCGAACTGGGTGGCGTCGGGATAAGGCCCGCTGACCACTTCCGCGATGCCGGCAATGCCAGGCTCGGGACAGGAGGAATGATAGAACAGGACACCGTCGCCAACCTTCATCGCATCGCGCATGAAGTTGCGGGCCTGATAGTTACGCACACCGAACCATGGCACCGTCTTGCCTTTGGCAGACATCACATCGTCGATGCTTACTTCGTCGGGCTCAGACTTCATCAACCAGTATTGCATGGCTCTCCTCTGGGCGTAAAAAAACGGTTGCGCACCCTCGGGTGCTGGCAACCGCTTTCGTATGGAATGAGGCCCCGCCTGTGCCGTTATGCCGGCATCCCGAACCTTACGGTTCAAGGTGGTTACAGTTAGTTCAACTTCGGGTTCATCAGACTAGTGACGCTCACGCCCGTCGAACAAATTTCCGCAACCGATGCATGTAAATGGTTCAAGGAATATATGGCAAATCTCGAACACCGCAGGGTGACACGAAGTTTACTCCTCAAACGTTTTGCGGGAAAGGCCTTTAAGACAATTTTCGGGAATTAGAAGAGATTCTCTTGCGGGGTCAGGGCATTGTCGAGCACCTTGTGCATGGCGCCCAGCTTTTCCTGCACTTCCAGCATCGACGGGCCGCCGTTGGCAGTTTTTGATGCCAGGAATTCTGCCGCCATGCCCAGCGCCGCCATCACGGCGATGCGGTCGTTGCCCTTGATTTTGCCGGCGTCGCGGATTGCACTCATCTTTTTGTCGAGCAGGTTGGCCGCTTCGCGCAGCGCGCGTTCTTCATCGGCCTTGCAGGCCAGCTTGTACGGCTGGCCCATGATGGTCACGTCGACATGGATCATTGGGCATCCTCAGGAGTGTCTGCTTCGGCAGCGGGGATTTTTTCCAGCAGCGCCATCACGCGGCCATGCGCTTCGCCCAGGCGGCGTTGGTATTCGAGGTTATCGGCCACCAGGGCTGCATTGGCCTGGCGCAACTGAGCGTTCTCTCGACGCAAGGACTGCGCGAGTTCCGCAAGGCGGTCGATTTTATCGGAAAGTTCTTGGAAGTCTGCGATCATCCCGAAACTATAGAGCCGCACGATTGTACGGTCAACCTGGTGTTATACATGCTTACGATTGTAGCTCATTTGTAAGGCGGCCCTGCGATCTTCCGCGCCGCCGCCGCGATGTCGGTGCACACGTCCTTAAAGGCGCCGCAGATATCGGCCAGGTCATTGCCTAGCTCCCTGAACCAGATGCCGAGGCTCATGGTCTGTCTCCCGTGATTGAACCCCTCCATTACAGCAGGCGAAAATGACAGGACGGCCAACGCTTTGATTACAAATCTGTAATCGGGGGCCGCCCGCATTGACGCCGCTTTGGCATTTCCTGACAATGCTGGGGATGAAAGCCCTACTGGTAGAAGACGAACAGCGGATCGCGAGCTTTGTATGCAGCGGATTGCGCGAACAAGGCATCCTGGTGGACCATTGCGAAGATGGGAACCAGGGCTATGACTACGCACTGTCACGCCAGTACGACATCATCCTGCTCGACATCATGGTGCCGGGCCGCGATGGCCTGGCGATCCTGAAGGCCCTGCGCCGCGATGGCCGCGACACGCCGGTGATCCTGCTCACCGCGCGCAATGAACTGGACGACCGGCTGGAAGGCCTGAACCTGGGCGCTGACGATTACCTCGCCAAGCCGTTCTACGTGGAAGAACTGATCGCCCGCATCCACGCCCTGCTGCGGCGGGTGAGCGGCGAGCGGCAAAACGTGCTGACGGCCGGACCGCTCAAGCTCGACCGCCTGTCGCGCGTGGCGGAACTCGATGGCCGCGCGGTCGAACTGACCAGCCGCGAATTCAACCTGATGGAGTACCTGATGCGCGCGCCGGGCCGTGTCTACACCCGCACCCAGATTCTCGAGCATGTGTGGGGCTACGACTTCGACCCGCAAACCAATATGGTCGATGTCTGCATCCAGCGCCTGCGCAAGAAACTGGCCCTGCCCGAACACGTCGCGATCGAGGCCGTGCGCGGCGTCGGCTACCGCCTGCGCAAGCCGGACGGCGACGCATGAAGCGGGCGCGCCGCCCCTTCATCCGTTCCTTCCGCATCCGCATTGCGCTGATCACGACCGGGCTCGCCATTGGCGTGATCGCCGTGCTGTTCGTCGCCTCCTCCCTGGTGGTCGTCGCGCGCCGGGCCAGCATCATCGACCGCATGATGGTGGCGCACCTTGCCGGGCCAGGTTTCGGCACCAGGACGCCGGCTGTGTGGCCCTCCATCGATGCCCACCTGAACGCCAGCTTCAGCGGCTTCGCTCCGATAGAAAGCACCGAAAATTTCGCTATCCTGCGCGCGGTGGACGACAGCGCGGGCCTGCTGTACCAAAGCCCGAACTGGCCCAATTCCCTGCTGGTGCCGGAAGCCGCCGACAGCGAACTGCGTACTTACTATGGCGGCGGCACGCAGTGGCGCATCGGCCAGACGCGGCGCGGCAGCGTGGTCGTGCAGCTCGGTGTGAACACTACCCTGTCCGAGGCCCAGTTAAAGGCCACCATCTGGCGTTTCGGCGGCGCCGTGATCCTGCTTTGCCTGGCAGTGGGCGGCGTAGCCTGGTACCTGGCCGGCCGCGCCATGCGCCCGATCGAACACCTTAGCGGCGTGATGGAACGCATCCGCGCCAGCGATTTGCGGCAGCGCGTGGCGGCCGACGAGGAGGTGCTCGAGTTCGAACGCCTGGTCACCGTCTTCAACGACATGCTGGACCGGCTGGAGCGCAGCTTCCTGCAATCGGCCCGCTTCTCCGGCGACGCTGCGCACGAACTGCGCACGCCAGTCTCGATCCTGCAGGGCGAACTGGAACGCGCCTTCGAACGGGCCGGCGCCTACCCGGAACTGGAGCAATCGCTGGCCGACATGCTGGATGAAGTGCGCCGCCTCGATAACGTTGTGCGCAAGCTGCTGATGCTGTCGCGCGCGGACGCCGGCCAGCTCCAGATCCCGATGCAGGCGCTCGACCTGGTGCCGATCCTGCGCGAGCTGGCCGACGACCTGGACATGATGGCGCCCGAGCGCCCCCTGCGGCTCGACCTGCCGCCGCGCATGGACGCGCTGGGCGATGCCGACCTGCTGCGGCAAGTGCTGCAAAACCTGGTCAGCAACGCCGTCAAATACGGCGTGCCGGAAGGCTGGATCGCCATCACTGGCCGCCGCACCGGCACCGGCTGGCAAATCGACGTAGCCAACGCTTCCGCCGGCATCGCCTTCGAACAGCGCGACCGCCTGTTCGACCGCTTCTACCGCGCCGACCATGCCTACAACCGCCGCGTCGCGGGCGTGGGCCTGGGCCTGGCACTGGCGCGCGAAATCGCCCGCGCCCACGGCGGCGAATTGCGCCTGTCGGATTGCACGCCAAGCGAGGTCACCTTCAGCCTGTCCCTGCCCACAGGTTAAAGCGACAACTGACTAGCAATTCAGGCATATCAAGCTCCCAAGAAATATAACCGCCAGGAAATGGTAAACGCCCCTCGTTCATAGAGAGCGGGCTCGCTCGCGCCGACCCTGCGCACGCTTGCATGAGCTCCCGTTGCGACAGCAAGCTGAACTTGTCATTATTTATTTACGAAAAGACCACAAATTCTGACAAGTTATGCTGGGAGGGACTATGCAGTACAAGCAGGTCGAACGGGTCGACACTGTGCTGGAGGCAACGCGCGCCGACGACCCTTTTCGCGATGACCGCTTGCTGGCGGAAATGCAGGACATCGTCACCGGGGAGAACACCTTCGGAATCAGACTGGTCGACACGCCCGAAGGGCGCAGCAAGGCCAGTATGCTGATCCACAAGATGTACGCCTGGCGTGGCCTGGAAGGCACCCATGCACTGACCGATGATCCGAACCGCGTTACGCTCATGGCGCACAGCCGTGACGAAGCGGTGGGCACACTGACCCTGGGCCTGGACAGCCCATCCGGCATCCTGGCCGACCAACTGTTCCGCGCCGAGGTTGACGCCTTCCGGGCGCGCGGCAAGCGCGTCTGCGAATTCATCAAGCTGGCCTTCGACATGGGGCCAAAATCGAAGAGCTACCTGGCCGCGCTGATCCACCTGGCTGTCATGTTTGCCTACGACATCCACCGCTATGACGTGCTGTTCATCGAAGTCACGCCGCGCCACCGCCAGTTCTACCAGCGCATGCTCGGCTTCCGCCAGCTCGGCGAAGAAGTGGTCAACCCCCGCGTCAATGTGCGCGGGGTGCTGATGCACATCGAACTGTCGTACATGAAGGAGCAGATCCGCCGCTTCGGCGGGCAGCCCGATTCCGACGAACGTTCTTTCTACCCGCTGTTCTTCTCGCAGCACGAAGAAGCGGGAATCATCAAACGCCTGCGGGAACAGGAATAGACGCCATGGCCGAATCCAACACCGAACGCCGTTTCGACTATGAGCAAGCCTTCTCGCGCAATATCGGCTGGGTCACCGAAGCGGAACAGCAAGCGTTGCGCAACAAGTGTGTGGCAATTGCCGGCGCCGGCGGCGTGGGCGGCGTGCACCTGCTGACGCTGGCGCGCATGGGCGTTGGCGCCTTCCACCTGGCCGACTTCGACACTTTCGACATCCCCAACTTCAACCGCCAGGCCGGCGCCTTCATGTCGACGCTGGGCCAGCCCAAGGTCGACGTGATGGCACGCATGGCGCGCGACATCAACCCCGAAGTGAAGATCCGCACCTTCCCGCAGGGCGTCAACCAAGGCAACCTGCGCGACTTCCTGCAAGGCGCAGACGTATATGTCGATGGCCTGGACTTTTTCGCCTTCGAAGCGCGCAAGCAAACCTATGCCATGTGCGAGGCGCTGGGCGTGCCGGCCACCTGTGCCGCGCCGCTCGGCATGAGCGTGGCTGGCCTGAATTTCATGCCCGGCGAGATGACCTTCGAAGAGTATTTCGGCTGGGGCGACCTGCCCGAACTGGACATGGCGATCCGCTTCCTGGTCGGTCTGGCGCCGGCCGCCCTGCACCGCAGCTACCTGGTACCCGGCGGCATCAACCTGGCGGAACGGCGCGGCGCGTCCACCTCCATGGCCTGCCAGCTTTGTTCCGGCGTGGCTGCCACCCAGGCCATCAAGATGATGCTCAAGCGCGGCAAGATCCTGGCCGCACCGCATGGCTTCCAGTACGACGCCTATCGCGACAAGTTCGCCTACACCTGGCGCCCGGGCGGCAACCGCCACCCGCTGAACTGGCTGGCGATCCAATTAGCCAAGCGCAAATTCTCGGCAATGCTGGCCGCACAATCAAAATAAATGTGAATTGATTTTAAATTAATACTCACAAAACCCGCAACATAAAAAGTCACACAAAATATCACGGCAGGGCGTTTCAGCCCTGCCACTACGTCCCAAGCATGCGAATTCTCACCAAATATTCCACCCAAGTCCTTGAATTTGCTACTTAATCTTGAGAAGCTACATGTCGGAATATTTTACAGAACAGGCTGCAAAGCGCATGCAACATGGTTTGAAAGTTAATACTAAGCATTTGTTTTTAAGCCGCATTTTAAATGTGGCATACGTATTGCTTTGATAAAGATCATGACCTGATCAGACTAAATGCTCAGTCATCCCAAAACTGGTGCTTTATCCTCTCAACGGAGAAATGTAATGAAGATTCTCACCTCTAGCGTTCGCGGCCTGGCCGCCAGCATGCTGCTCGCCTTTGGCGCAGTAGCAAGCGGCAGCGCTGCCGCCGCGCCTATTTTCCAGGTAGACCCTACCGGACTGGCACCTGGCGGCAGCATATTCACTGCGGACGCCCTCAATGGCGTATCCTCCGCACGCGTAGCCTATACCGGCGTGGGCAACGAATATGTGTCCAATGGCTACATCGTCTTCAGCGGCTTCTCGCTGAACTCGAACAACGTGCCGACCACCGCGACCCGCGTCAACTTCGACTACGGCTTGTACGCTACGTTCCACCAGGACTTCAGCTGCTCCGGCATCCTGGGCCCGGGTGTATCTTGCACCCCGACCAACCTGACGCTGGAACTGTGGGCCGACGTCGGCAACGACAACACCTATAACCAGGCCGTGGTCGGCACCGATCCGTCGATTAACTTTGCTGGCTCGCAAACCAAGCTGGCCTGGTCTGACTTCGCCTACAACGGCGTCGGCGGCATCGACACCCTGGGCGGCGTGTTCCAGAACGTCACCATGAGCTGGTTCCTGACGCCGGAAGGCAAGTCTTACTTCTTCGACCCGGATCCGTTCTACACTGCCTCGTTCGCAGCATTCAACAACACTTCGCAAGGCGTGGCCTGCGATTCGGGCCCGACCTGCGTGGGCGCCAAAGACGTCGCCATTACCCAGGAAGGCGGTATCCTCGACTTCAACAGCACCGCTGTTCCAGAACCTGGCGTGCTGGGCCTGCTGGGCATCGGCCTGCTGGGCATGGCCGGCATCTTCCGCCGCAAACAGCGTTAACCCCTCCGTGCATGACCATGATGGGACCGGCGACGGTCCCATTCTCATTTATAGCCGCCCTCCCGCTTTGCCCCCTCCGGCCACCCGCGCGCCACCTCATTGCCACTCTGGCATGATTAACATCAACTTAACGCTTGACCAAGCGCAAAGAAATTCCCTTGAAAAGGGTTAGTGTCGTCCCTATAATTGTTGGCACTCGTTAGCCGAGAGTGCTAACAACTGTCAATAAACCGAGTAAAAGGAGTTTTGTATGAACCTTCGCCCTTTGCATGACCGCGTCATCGTCAAACGCCTGGACCAGGAAACCAAGACCGCGTCCGGCCTGATCATCCCTGATGCAGCTGCTGAAAAGCCTGACCAGGGTGAAGTGCTGGCAGTTGGCAACGGCAAAGTTGCTGACAACGGCACCGTGCGCGCTCTGGAAGTGAAAGTAGGCGACCGCGTTCTGTTCGGCAAATACGCCGGCCAAGCCGTCAAGGTAGACGGCCAGGAACTGCTGGTGATGCGCGAAGAAGACATCATGGCCGTGGTTCAGAAGTAATCACCGCCCAGTCAATCAGACATATACAGAATTCAGGAGAAATCAAACATGGCAGCTAAAGAAGTCATTTTCGGCGATTCCGCACGAGCCAAGATGGTCGAAGGCGTGAACATCCTCGCCAACGCAGTTAAAGTCACCCTGGGCCCTAAAGGCCGCAACGTGGTGCTGGAGCGCTCCTTCGGCGCCCCAACCGTCACCAAGGACGGCGTTTCGGTCGCTAAAGAGATCGAACTGAAAGACAAGCTGATGAACATGGGCGCGCAGATGGTCAAGGAAGTCGCTTCCAAGACCTCCGACAACGCCGGTGACGGTACCACCACCGCAACCGTGCTGGCCCAGGCCATCGTGCGCGAAGGCATGAAGTACGTTGCTGCCGGCATGAACCCAATGGACCTGAAGCGCGGCATCGACAAGGCAGTTGCTGCCACCGTCGAACAGCTGAAGACCATGTCCAAGCCAACCACCACTTCCAAGGAAATCGCCCAGGTTGGCGCGATCTCCGCGAACTCCGAATCCTCGATCGGCGAGCGTATCGCTGAAGCGATGGAAAAAGTGGGCAAGGAAGGCGTCATCACCGTGGAAGACGGCAAGTCCCTGCACGACGAGCTGGACATCGTGGAAGGCATGCAGTTCGACCGCGGCTACCTGTCCCCATACTTCATCAACAA
>JBCNOP010000145.1:0-13520 GCA_039593775.1 Pseudoduganella sp. | reverse complement strand
TCAACGAGATCGATGCCGGCGGCCGCATCATGCTGCCAGGCCTGTTCGACATGCACGGCCACATCACCCGCTGGGAAGGCGCGCTGCACGTGGCAGCCGGCGTGACCACGCTGCGCGACATGGGCAACGACAATGCCCAGCTGCAGATGATGATCGACGAAACCGCCGACGGCGAGCTGCTGGCGCCGCAGATCGTGCCGGCCGGCTTCCTGGAGGGCGAAAGCGCGTATTCCTCCAACGGCGGCTTCGTGGTGAAAACGCTGGAACAGTCCAAGCGCGCCATCGACTGGTATGCCGAACATGGCTACCCGCAGCTCAAGATCTACAACTCCTTCCCGAAAGAGATCCTGAAAGACACCGTGGCGTATGCCCATTCGCGCGGCATGCGCGTTTCGGGCCACGTGCCGGCCGGCCTGCGCGCCCAGCAGGCGCTGGACGCCGGCTACGACGAGCTGCAGCACATCAACCAGGTCATGCTGAACTTCCTGTTCAAGCCGGGCGTGGAAACCCGCAGCCTGGAACGCTTCTACCTGCCGGCCGAAAAAGTCGCAGGGCTGGACTTCAATTCGAAAGAGGTGAAAGACTTCGTCGCGACCCTGAAGAAAAAACAGATTGTGGTCGACCCGACCCTGGCCACCTTCGCCTTCCTGAAGCAGAAGGACGGCGACGTCAACGAGCCTTGGGCGGAAGTGGAAGGCAATATGCCGCCTGACGTGGCGCGCGGCTTCCACGTTGGCACCATGAAGATTCCGGATGCCGCCACCCAGGCGCGCTACGAGAAATCCTTCGCCAAGATGGTGCAGTTCGTCGGCACCCTGCATAAAGCCGGCGTGCCGATCGTGGCCGGCACCGACGACCTGGCAGGCTTTACCCTGCATTCCGAGCTGGCCCTGCTGGTGAAAGCCGGCCTGACCCCGGCCGAAGCGATCCAGGTTGCCACCCGCAACGGCGCCCGCTACACCCGCACCAGCGCCGACCGCGGCAGCATCGAAACCGGCAAGCTGGCCGACCTGGTGCTGGTCGAGGGCGACCCGACCAAAAATATCGAAGACCTGCGCAAGGTATCTGCCGTTATCACGCGCGGCCAGGTGATCTATCCTAAGGAAGTGGACGAAGCGCTAGGGATCAAGCCTTTCGTCGCCGACGTGCCGGCGGTGAAGGCGCTGCCGCCCGTGCCGGCGAATATCGCAGGTTCGAACGACGGACTGTTGCGCCACGCAGGCGCAAATGGCCGCAAGCACGATTGAATCACTTATACTGCCAGTTTAATTTTTCGTGAATCTTATGCAAAAACCAAGCAAACGCCGCTCCGGCGGTTTTACGCTGATCGAGATCATGGTTGTCGTTGTGATCATGGGCGTGCTGGCGGCACTGGTGCTGCCTAAGGTGCTGGACCGCGTGGGCCAGTCCAAGACTGCCGCTGCCAAGGTCGAAATCTCTACCATCATGCAGGCGCTGAAGATGTACAAGCTGGATAACCAGCGCTACCCGACCACGGAACAGGGCCTGCAAGCCCTGATGGCCAAGCCGACCGCCGGTCCTGCCGCCAATGGCTGGAAGGCGCCGTACCTGGAAAAAATGCCGAAGGACCCTTGGGGCAACCCTTACCAGTTCCTGTCCCCGGGCGTAAAAGGTGAAGTCGATGTGTTCTCCTATGGCGCCGACGGCCAGCCAGGCGGCAGCGGCGACGATGCAGATATCGGTTCCTGGGAAATCTAAGCGTTCGAATGGCTTCACGCTGATCGAGTTGCTGGTGGTGCTGGTCATCATCGGCATCACGCTCGGCCTGACCGTGATGAATGTCGCGCCGTCCCAGGCGCAAGCTATGCAGAAGGAAGCGCAGCGCATTGCGCTCCTGATGCAGCTGGCGCGCGATGAAGCCATCGTGCGCAACCGGCCAATTGCCTTCGAGGCGGGGCCGGAGAGTTACCGCTTCCTGGTGCGTAACGACAAAACCTGGGAGACCCTGCCGCAGGACGACCTGCTGCGTGAGCGTTCTTTCCAGTTCAGTCCTGTCACGCTGCTGCTTGACCCGCCGACCAATATTCCGGGCACCATGCGCATCGTGTTCGGCCGCGAGCCGGTCGACCGGCCATTCACGCTGACCATGGCCAGCGGCGAATTGCGCGCCAATATCCATGCCGACGGTGTCGGCCATTTCACGGTGGACTGAAGAATGCGGCAACGAGGCTTTACCCTGCTGGAAGTGCTGGTGGCGCTGCTGATTGTCTGCACCGCGCTGGGCGCCGCTTTGCGCGCCATGGGCAGCCTGACCCAGAACAGCGATGGCTTGCGCAGCAATATGATGGCCATCTGGTCGGCGGAAAACCGCATGGTCCAGGTGCGCCTGGCCAAGGTCTGGCCGGCGCCGGGCAAGACCACGTTCGAATGCCCGCAAGCCGATTTCAAATTCATTTGTGAAGAAGAGGTGTTCACGCTGCCGAACCCGCGCATGCGCCGGATCGAGGTGAGCGTCTACGAAGCCAGCGCGCCGGAACGCCGCATCACGTCGCTGAACCAACTGGTGCTGCAGGAATGAAGAACGCGCGCGGCTTTACCCTGATTGAACTGCTGGTGGCGATCACCGTGCTGGCCATTGTCGCCGTGCTGGGCTGGCGCGGGCTGGATGGCATCGTGCGCTCGCGCGAGCAGCTCACGCAGAACATGGAACAGACGCGCGGCACCCAGCTCACCTTCGCGCAGATGCAAAGCGACCTGGAACAATTCGCCGACAAGACCCTGCTGCGTGAACGCCAGAACATCCTGGCCGAGAATAGCCGCCTTGTCTTCGTGCGCACCGTGCTGGTCGAGAACGCGCCTTCGCAGCTGCAGGTGGTCAGCTACACGATCCGCGATGGCGTGCTGGCGCGCACCGAATCGCGTGGTGCACGCGACCTGATCGAGCTGGACGCCTTGTGGAAGGCTGCCCTTGAACAAACGGGACCCCAGACGCCGGTGGGCTTGCAGGCGGGTGTGGGCAGTATGGAATTCAGGGTCTGGGAGGGCGGCGGCTGGCGCCAGCCGAACAGCTCCGCGACCGTGCCTGCCGAGCAGCCGAAATGCGCCGATCCTGACCCGAGCAAATGCAAGATCACGCCCACGAACAAGGCCGAAGGCCCGACCGGGATTGAAATCTCGCTGCAAATCCAGGGCCAGCCGGCGCCGCTGGTCAAGGTTTTCCTGTTGGGGGCCGTATGAAACGACGCTTCCCGGTTCGCCAGCGCGGCGTGGCTGTTGTTACCGCGCTACTGCTCACCACACTGGCCGTGACCATCGTGGCCAACCTGTTCTGGCAGCAGCAGGTGCAGGTGCGCTCGATTGAAAACCAGCGGCTGCATTCCCAGGCCCGCTGGCTTTTGCGCTCGGTCCTTGATTTTGCAAGGCTTATCCTGCGCCAGGACATGCTGAACAACCGCTCCATGACGGTCGCCGACGGCCTCTGGGCCACGCCGGTGGCGCCAACCCGGCTTGATGACCTGATCAAGCGCGAGCGGATCGAGGGCGAAAGTTTCGATGCTACCTTTTCCGGACAGAATTACGACGCACAATCGCGCTACAATCTTGCGAATCTGGCCAGCACGACCGGGGCTGGCGGCATCAACAAGAAACAGGTGGCGGTATTTGCGCACCTGCTGCAGATCCTGCAACTGGACCCGTCGCTGGCCAAGGTGGTCGCGGCCCAGGTTGCGCGCAGCGAAGGCGCCGGCCTGCTGCAGCAGCCACCCGGCACCCCGCCATCGCCGGACGTTGATCCGGTGCCGCCGGGCGCTGGGCAGCCGATGAAGATGCTGCGGGCGGAAGATTTGCTGTCGGTGTCGGGATTTGACCAGAAGGCCATCGACAAGCTGCGCGATTTTGTCATCGTCCTGCCGGCTGCGACGCCGATCAATGTCAACACGGCGCCGGCGGAACTGCTGGCAGCCTTGATCAATGGCTCGGTGTCGGAAGGGCAGAACCTGGTGATAGCGCGCAAGCGCGCCCCGTTCATCAACGTCGGGACCTTCAAGGATAATGCGCGTAAGCCGCTGCTGGTGCAGGACAGCGACATAGACTGCCGCAGCGATTACTTCCTGGTGATGAGCCGGATCAAGCTGGATCGGGCGGAACTGGTGTCGTGGTCGCTGATCCATCGCGACCAGAACAGCACCCAGGTGGTGTGGATACGGGAAATTTAAGGAATAGGGAAGGCCAGCTTTGACAACACTCTACATTCGGTATCCGGCCCGCGCCGCAGCCGCCGACAACGGCGTGCCGGCGAGCTGCCAGTTCGCGCTGGTGGGCGATGGCGGCAATGTGATGCAGCAGGGCGCTGGCGCGCTGGGCAACCTGGGCGAGCTGGTGTCGACCGCGCGCCGCGTCGTGCTGCTGCTGGCCGCCGCCGATGTCTCCCTGCTGAAAGTCAAAATGCCGCCGCTGTCGGGCGCCCGGCTGAAGGCCGCCCTGCCTAACCTGGTGGAAGAACAGGTGCTGGGCGATCCGGCCGACTGCGTGCTGGCCCTGGCTCCCGCCAGCGGCGACAGCGACGAGCGCGTGGTGGCGGTGGCCAACCGCGGCTGGCTGGAAGTGCTGGTCAAGGCCCTGGTGGCGCAAGGGGCGCACGGCGTCTCGGCGCTGCCGGTGCAACTGAGCTTGCCGCTGGCGCCGGGCAGCGTCTCCGCCGCCCTGGGCGTGGACGACGCCGGCCTGGAACTGACCCTGCGCACTGCGCCGAACGAAGGCCTGGGCCTGACTTTGCCAAATGCTGCCGAACCAGCGCTGCACACCCTGCGCGCACTGGCCGGCGAAGCCCCGGTGACGCTGTACGTGGCGCCGGCCCAGCGCGCGGAATACGCCGCCGCGGCAGCCAATGTGCCGGGCATCACGATTGAAGAAGACAACTGGGTGCACCGCATCGCCGCTGCCAAGGCCGTGGCGCTCGACCTGGCTGCCGGCCTGGGCGCCGTCAGCGGCGCCAACGCCCGTGCCTGGGCGCGCTGGAAATGGCCGCTGCGCATCGCAGTCGCTGCGGTGCTGGTCAACATCATCGGCCTGAACTGGGAATGGATGCGCCTCAAGCGCGAGGAGGCCGCCGTGCGCCAGAACATGCTGCAGGTATTCCGTTCTGCCTACCCGAACCAGCCGATGATCGGGGACCCGGTAGAGCAAATGCGCCGCAATATCTCGGTGGCGCGCGCCAGCACTGGCGGCGGCACTGCCGATGAATTCACGAAAATGAGCGCTGTCCTGGGCGAAGCGCTGGCCGTGCTGCCGAACCGCGAAGCGGTGGCAGGCATCGAATACAAGGAACGCAGCATGACGGTCAAATTCAAGCCGAACAGCGTTGACGCCAACGCGCTGGCGCAGGTGCAGGCCGCGCTGGCCCAGCGCAAGATGAGCGCCACCGAAAGCGGCCCGGGTGTGTGGCTGGTGAAAGCAGGGGGCAAGTGATGGCGAGCCTGAGCGACAAAATCAACGGCTACCGCGCCGCTGCCGCCACCTGGTGGGAAGCGCGCAACGAACAGGAACAGCGCATGCTCACCATCGGCGGCGTCGTGGTCGCCCTCGGGCTGGTCTGGGGCGTGCTGATCGACCCGGCGCTGAGCGGCCGCGCCAGGCTGGAGAAAGAGCTGCCGCTGAAGAACCAGCAATTGGCGGAATTGCAGGCGCTGGCCGGCGAAGCCACGCAACTGGCCGCGCAGCCACCGGTGCAGCCGCAGCCCCTGAGCAAAGAAGGTGTGGCGGCGCGGCTGCAAGCTGCCGGGCTGACCACGCAAAACATGGCAGTCACGGGCGATTACATTAAAGTGGAATTCAAGGGTGTGCCGTTTGCCGGCCTCGTGACCTGGCTGGATGCGATGCGCCGCGAGCAGCGCGTGGCAGTGCAGGAAGGCAGCGTGACGCAGCAAGGCCCGGCCGGCCAGGTCGATGCCAACCTGACCCTGCGCCTGGAGTCTTCCCCACAATGAAGCGCGCAGTGTTGTGGTTGCTGGCGATTGTACTCAGCGCAGGCTTGACGGTGCTGGCCTTCCTGCCGGCGAGCTGGATGGGGCAACTGGTGGAAAGCCAGAGCGGCGGACGTTTGACCCTGGGCGATGCGCAGGGTACGCTGTGGCGCGGTTCGGCCTTCGTCGGCGGCGCCGCCAGCAAGGATGGCGCGGTAACGCCGCTGCTGCCGGGGCGTTTCAGCTGGCGCCTGTCGCCGCTGGTGCTGTTTGGCAGTATCGACGTGCAGCTGGAAAACCCGGACGCGCTGACGCAGCCGGTCTCGCTGCGCGGCGGCTGGAGCAGCTGGGAAGTCAGCCCGGCGGCCCTGATGCTGCCGGCCGATGGCCTGGCGGGGCTGGGTGCGCCGCTCAACACGCTGGCGCCAAGCGGCCGCATGAAATTGACCTGGTCTTCGCTGCAGCTGGTGCGCGAAGGGCAGGGGGTGTCGCTGAACGGGCGCACCACGCTGGAAATGCAGGACATGTCGTCGCGCCTGACGCCGGTGAAGCCGCTGGGCAGCTACCAGCTGGCCTTCGACTGGAAAGGCCAGCAAGCCGCGCTGGCGCTGAATTCGCAGCGCGGACCGCTGCTGTTAAGCGGCGCAGGAAAGTTCGAGCATGGCCG
This sequence comes from Pseudoduganella sp., assembly GCA_039593775.1. Lineage (GTDB taxonomy): Bacteria > Pseudomonadota > Gammaproteobacteria > Burkholderiales > Burkholderiaceae_D > Rugamonas. The sequence goes on along the minus strand of JBCNOP010000145.1, from coordinate 6,932 downwards.
GCTGGAGTTTTCCGGCCAGGCCGAAGCGGCAACAGGATTTGAAGACCAGCTTGGCGGCCTGTTAAGCATGCTGGGCCAGCGTAAGCCTAATAGCGTTAAAAACGTCATTGCACTAGAGTTCCGATAATGAAAACACACACTGCAAGCCCAACCCCCTTCCCGGCACTGCGCCGCCTGAGCGCTGCCGCGCTGCTGTGCTGTGCGCTGGCGCCCGCCGCCGCTCCGGTGCCGGCCTGGGCCCAGCCCAATGACGAAGCCGCGCTGAATTTTGTCGGCGCCGACATCGAATCGGTGATCAAGGCCGTCGGCCACTACACCAACATCACCTTCCTGATCGACCCGCGCGTCAAAGGCACGCTGACCCTGGTATCGGAAAAATCGATCACCAAGTCGCAAGCCTTCCAGCTGCTGGCCTCCGCGCTGCGCCTGCAAGGCTATGCCATCGTCAGCGGCGACGGCTATGCCAAGGTGGTGCCGGAAGCGGAAGCCAAGCTGCAGGCTTCGCCGACCGTGATCGGCGGCCAGAAAAGCCCGCAGGGCGACCAGATCGTGACCCAGGTCTTCCACCTGAACCACGAAAACTCGGCCAACCTGGTGACCGTGCTGCGTCCCCTGATCACGCCGAACAACACAATCAACGCCAATCCGGGCAACAACACCCTGGTCATCACCGATTACTCGGACAACCTGAAGCGCCTGGCCAAGATCGTGGCTTCGCTTGATGCTCCTTCATCGGCCGACCTGGACGTGGTGCCGGTGCGCTACGCCATCGCCAGCGACCTGGCAGCCATGATCAACAAGCTGATGGAGCCGGGCGCCGGCGGCGACTCCGGCCGCGTGACCCTGGTGCCGGACCCGCGCACCAACTCGCTGGTGGTGCGCGCACCGTCGGCGGCACGCTCCAACCTGGCTAAGTCCCTGATCGCAAAACTGGACCAGCCGACCGCGCAGGCCGGCAATGTGCACGTGGTCTACCTGAAAAACGCAGAAGCCACCAAGCTGGCGGAAACCCTGCGTTCCGTGGTGTCGGGCGACGGCGGCAGCAGCAGTAGCAGCCAGTCCGGCAGCGGCAGCCTTTCCTCCCAGGCTGGCGGCACCGGCAACAGCCCGGCCAGCCAGTTCGGCATGGGCCAGTCTTCGCAATCGGGGTCCGGCCAGTCGGGCCCCAGCAACCCGGCGCTGCAAAGCGGCGGCCGCAGCGGCTCGCAGTCGTCGGGCGCCGGCGGCGCAGCTGGCTTCATCCAGGCCGACGCCACCACCAATACCCTGATCATCACCGCGCCGGAAGCCGTGTACCGCAACCTGCGCGCAGTGATCGACCAGCTCGACGTGCGCCGCGCGCAGGTCTACATCGAATCGATGATCGTGGAAGTCAATGCTGCCAAACTGTCCGAATTCGGCGTGCAGTGGGCTGGCTTGCAGAGCGGCGACCACACCTACCGTGTCGGCGGCGGCACCACCTTCAACAACGTTGGCGGCTCCAACAGCCTGATTGGCCTGAATGCCTTTGCCAACGGCGTGTCGGGCGCCCCATCGCCAGGCTCAGGCCTGACGCTGGGCATCTTCAAGCAACTGGCCAACGGCAAGCTTGGCCTGGGTGCGGTGGCGCATGCCCTGGGCGCCGACGACGACAGCAATATCCTGTCGACTCCGAACATGGTCACGCTGGATAACGAAGTGGCTACCATCAAGGTCGGGCAGAACGTTCCGATCGTGACTGGCTCGTTCACCACGACTTCGGGCACCAACAACAATCCGTTCCAGACGGTTGACCGCAAGGACATCGGCATTACGCTGAAAGTCCGCCCACAGATTTCCGAAGGCGGCACCATCAAGCTGGCGATCTATAACGAAAGCTCGAGCATCGATACAAGCGTCACCTCGAGCAGTGGCCTGATCCTGAAAAACCGCACCATCGAAACCAATATCATTGCCGACGACGGCCAGATCCTGGTGTTGGGCGGCCTGATCCAGGACGACTCCAGCGACGGCGTGGAAAAAGTGCCGGGCCTGGGCGACCTGCCGCTGATCGGCAACCTGTTCAAATACCAGAAGCGCAACCGCAAGAAGACCAACCTGATGGTGTTCCTGCGCCCGGTCGTGGTGCGCAACCGCGAGCAGGGCATGAGCCTGACCGCGGACCGCTACGACTATATGCGCGCGACGCAGGAAGCGGCAGCGCCGGAGCCAAGCATCACGGTCCAGAACCTCGGTGCGCCGATGCTGCCTGCCCTGCAGAACGGCCAGCCGATCGGCGGCGGCCAGGTGGCGCGCCCGATTCCTCCGGCTGCACCATCCGTGCCTGAACAGAAGCAACAGCAACAGTAAAAGCAATGACCAACCTCCTGCCCTACGCCTTCGCGCGCGACTTCCTGGTGCTGGCCCAGCCCAGTGCCGAAGCCGAGCACGCGGTCGATGTGATGATGTCTGCCGCCACGCCCGCTTCCGCGATCGCGGAGGTGTCGCGCCGCTTCGGCCGCATCAACATCAAGCACCTGTCGCGCGCCGACCTGGAAGCCGCCATCGCCGCCGCCTACGCCAATGCCAGCGGCGACGCTTCGCAGGTGGCGGAGGAATTCGACGCCGACCTGGACCTGACCAAACTGCTGCAGGACGTGCCGGCGATTGAAGACCTGCTGGAATCGTCCGACGATGCGCCGGTAATCCGCATGATCAATGCGCTGCTGACGCAAGCCCTGCGCGACGGCGCATCGGATATCCACATCGAACCGTTCGAGCAGACCTCGGTGGTGCGCTTCCGCGTTGACGGCGCGCTGCGCGACGTCGTGCGCCCGCGCAAGGCGATCCACGGTTCGCTGATCTCGCGTATCAAGATCATGGCGCAGCTGGACATCGCCGAAAAGCGCCTGCCACAGGACGGCCGCATCACGCTGCGCGTGGGTGGCAAGCCGGTGGACGTGCGTGTCTCCACGCTGCCGACCGGCCACGGCGAACGCGCCGTGCTGCGCCTGCTGGACAAGGAAGCGGGCCGCCTCGACCTGTCCCACCTCGGCATGAGCGAGAAGATGATGGGGCAGTTCAACAGCCTGATCAACCAGCCGCACGGCATCGTGCTGGTCACCGGCCCGACCGGCTCCGGCAAGACCACCACCCTGTACGCTGCGCTGTCCATGCTGAACAACACTTCCACCAACATCATGACGGTGGAAGACCCGGTCGAATACGATCTGCAGGGCGTGGGCCAGACCCAGGTCAACGCGCGTATCGACATGACCTTTGCCAAAGCCCTGCGCGCCATCCTGCGCCAGGACCCGGACGTGATCATGATCGGTGAGATCCGCGACCTGGAAACCGCACAGATCGCGGTGCAGGCTTCGCTGACCGGCCACCTGGTGCTGGCGACCCTGCACACCAACGACGCTGCTGCCGCCGTGACCCGTTTGCTGGACATGGGCATTGAACCGTTCCTGCTGTCGTCTTCCCTGCTTGGCGTGCTGGCCCAGCGCCTGGTGCGCAAACTGTGCCCAAGCTGCAAGACCTTCGACGGCACGCAATGGAAAGCGGTGGGCTGCGAACATTGCGGCCACACCGGCTACCAGGGCCGCGTCGGCATCTACGAGCTGCTGCAGACGGACGAACATATCCGCGCCCAGATCCACGACCGCACTTCGGAAGCGGAAATCCGCGTCACCGCCCAGCAGCAGGGCGGCATGATCACCATGCGCGAAGACGGCGAACGCTGGCTGCAGCAAGGCATTACCACGCCGGCCGAACTGCTGCGCGTGACGAAGGACTAAGCGATGCCGGCCTTCCGTTATGAAGCCGTTGATGCGGCAGGCGCCACCAAGAAGGGCGTGGTCAATGCCGACAGCGCCCGTTCCGCCCGTGCCGACCTGCGTTCGCAGGGCCTGGTGCCGATCAAGGTCGACGCCATCGAGTCCCAGGTCGACGCCAGTGGCGCCACCGCGCGCCGCGGCTTCGGCGAAAAGCTCAGTACCACGGAACTGGCCCTGTTCACGCGTCAGCTGGCCAGCCTGCTGGAGGCCGGGCTGCCGCTCGAGCAAGCTTTCACCGCTTTGCTGGAACAGGCCGAGCGCCAGTACGTGCGCGACCTGGTGGCTTCGATCCGTTCGGAAGTGATGGGCGGCTCTTCGCTGTCGGATGCGCTGTCGCGCCATCCGCGCGATTTCCAGGAAATCTACCGCGCGCTGGTCGCGTCGGGCGAGCAGATTGGCCAGCTGTCGCGCGTCCTGTCGCGCCTCGCCGACTACATCGAACGCCGCAATGCGCTGGTGCAGAAGGTCAAGCTGGCCTTTACCTACCCGGCCATTGTGACCGTGGTGGCCTTCCTGATCGTGATTTTCCTGCTCACCTACGTGGTGCCGCAGATCGTGTCGGTGTTCGCCAACACCAAGCAGAAACTGCCCCTGCTGACGGTGATCATGCTGGCCATTTCGGACTTCGTGCGCAGTTACGGCTTTGCCGTGCTGGGCATCCTGATTGCCTCCGGCTTCGTGGTGCGGCGCATGCTGCAGAACCCCGATATCAAGCTGCGCTGGCACACCTGGCTGCTGACGGCACCGCTGTACGGCAAGTTCGAACGCAGCCTGAATACCTCGCGCTTCGCCAGCACGCTGGCGATTACCACGGGCTCCGGCGTGCCTATCCTGCGCGCGCTGGAAACCAGCCGCGACACGCTGTCCAACGTGGCCATGCGCCAGCTGGTCGAGCAGGCCAGCGATTCGGTGCGTGAAGGCGCCAGCCTGGCCCGTTCGCTGTCGGCGCAAAAACACTTCCCGCCAATGCTGGTCCACATGATTCGCGCCGGCGAAATCACCGGCGAGCTGCCTGCGATGCTGGACCGCGCTGCCAGCGCGCAGGAATCCGACCTGGAGCGCCGCACGCTGACGATTGCCGGCCTGCTGGAACCGATGCTGATCCTGGCGATGGGCGTGGTGGTGCTGCTGATCGTGCTGGCCGTGCTGATGCCGATCATCGAAATCAATCAGCTCGTGCGCTGAACCTGGAGAATTGAATTGAAACGTTTGCCTTTGATCTGCAGTGTGGCCGCCGTCGCGGTGCTGTCTGCCTCGCTGGCCTACTGGGGCATGCAGCTATTCAAGCCCAAGCAGCGCCCGATCGCGGCGGTGCCGGTAGCGCAAGTGCCGGAAGCGAACATGGACGCGGCGCGCGGGCTGTTCGGCGGGAATACTGCAGTGGCTGTGGTCAGCAATTACCAGCTGCGCGGCGTGGTGGCCGATACGCGTGGCCACGGCAGCGTGGCGATCATTTCGGCGGACGGGCAGCCGGCCAAGGCTTTCCCGGTCGGTTCCGAACTGTCGCCGGGCGTGAGCGTGAAAGAGGTGCAGCCGCGCCATGTGATCCTGCTGGAAGGCGGGGTGCAGAAGCGGCTCGACCTGATGAGCGACCAGGGTGTGAGTTCGACCGGTGGCATCGTCGGGCCGGCGAACATGGGCGGGCCGCAGGAGCCGCCGCCAGTGCCGCTGCCACAGCCGGCCACGCCAATGGCCCCACCGCCGGTGCAGATGGCGCCGGCACAACCGCCAAGCATGGCGCAACCTACTGGCGGGGCGCCGCAAGCGCGATGAAGCGCGTAATCCTGGCATTGTTGTTCTGCGCTGGCTTTGCCTGCGCAGCCGAAAACCGTCAAACCGAGGTCCGACCCGCAGGGTCAGACCCCGCCATGCAAGCGCCGCAGACAAGTGTCAGACCCAGTGGGTCTGACACTGGTTTACCGGTTTCAAAGCGCCCCCGAGTCGCCCTGGTCCTCTCCGGCGGCGGCGCCCGCGGCTTCGCCCACGTCGGCGTCCTGCGCGCCCTGCAGGAAATGCGCATCCCGGTCGACATCGTCGTCGGCACCTCGATGGGCAGCGTCATCGGCGGCGCCTGGGCCGCAGGCGCTTCGGTGAAAGACCTCGAACGCATGGCCGCCACCACCGACTGGGACAGCGTGGTAGCCGACCGCCCCGCGCGCGACCAGCTGCATTTCCGCCGCCGCGACGAAGACATCCAGATCCCGTCCCGCATCGAATTCGGCATCACGCGCAACGGCGTGCTGGGACCGCCCGGCGCCGCCAGCAACGCCGCCCTGGAAATGGCCCTGCAACGCCTGCTGCCGCGCGGCACGCGCGACCTGCCAGTCAGCCAATTGCCGCTGCCATTCCGCTCGGTGGCCTCCGACCTGCTGACCGGCGAGCTGGTCGTCCTCGACAACACGCCGCTGTTCCAGACCATCCGCGCCTCGCTCGCCGTGCCGGGCGTCTTCGCGCCAGTGCGCATCAAAGATCACCTGGTGGTAGACGGCGGCCTGGTTCGCAACCTGCCAGTCGACATGGCGCGTGCCATGGGCGCGGACATCGTCATCGCCGTCAACGTCGGCACCACATTGGCGCCTGAAAAAGAGTTGGGCAGCGCGCTGGGCGTGGCCAACCAGATGCTGCAGATCCTGACCGAGCAGAATGTGCAGCGCTCGCTCAGCGAATTGCGCAAGGACGACATCCTGATCGCCCCCAAGCTGGACGGCATCACCTTCCTCGACTTCTCCACCTGGGACAAAGCCATGGCCGCTGGCGAAGCTGCCGCGCGCGAACTGGCACCGCGCCTGGCAGCACTGGCCCTGCCGGAACGCGAGTACATCAGCATGGAAAGCCTGCGCCTGGCCACCCCGGTCGATTCCGACCGGCCGGTGAAACTGGCCAAGGTGCAGATCCAGGGCACGCGGGAAGTGAATCCGGAGGTGCTGGAAAAGCAGTCGGGCCTCGAGGTAGGGCAGCCCACCACGCGCGAACAGGTGCGGCAAGCGGCCGTCGCACTGTACGGCCGCGGCGACATGGCCCGCGTGGAAACCGATATCGACGACGTGGACGGCGAACGCACCGTCACCATCCGCACCACGGAAGCAGAATGGGCGCGCAGCCGCATGCGCGTCGGCCTCGAACTGGCGAGCGACT
>JBCNOP010000144.1:0-13520 GCA_039593775.1 Pseudoduganella sp. | reverse complement strand
GTGCCCTGGAATTCAGGGAAGTACAGGTCGCGGCCATCGCTCAAACTGCGGCTGGCTGACAGCAGCAATTCGGTATCGCCATCGCGCCAGCCATAAGTCGTGCTGCCTGTCCGAGTGCCGGCCTGGCCCGCTTCGAGCGTGCCGCGCGGGCCTTCCAGTTCCGAGGCACGGCGGGTGATGACATTGATCACGCCGAAGAATGCGTTGGCGCCGTAAATCGACGATCCCGGGCCCGGCACGAATTCGATGCGGTCAACCAGGTCCAGGTCGAGCGGGAATTCGCCGCCAAGCTGCGCCTGGTCGAAGACCGGATCGTTGATGCGCGTGCCGTCGATCTGCAACAGGAAGCGCGTGTTCAGGTCGCCCGAACGCAGGAAACCGCGCGCACCAAGATAGCTGTAGCTGCGGTCGTTGCTGGTGTACAGGCCGCGAATGCTGCGCAAGGCGTCGGCCAATGTGCGCCAACCGTAAGCGCGAATATCGGCCGAGGTAAGGACGGTTACATTGGAAGGAGCTTGTGTCGCCTTTTGGTTAAAACGCGAGGCGCTATACACCTCCATGGACATCAATTGCTCAAGCGGCAAAGTAGTCAAGTCGGCATCTTGCGCGCAAGCGTTCGCCGCCGCGAGCAGCAAGACTGCCAGCGGCCTGGTGCGGAGGCCTTGCAGTGCTGTGGTTCTCATCCCGATGGTTTGTTTTTATCGTGTGTTCACATGGTGGCATTGCCCTGCGGGAATGTACAGCCCGGCAGGACTGGCCAGCACTTTTAAACAACAACCATTAGCTGTCGATTAATGCCCGCCAGGCACTGGGCGCCTGGCCCGTCAGCTGCTTGAATGCGCGCCGGAAAACGACTTCGTCGCTGAAACCGGTTTCAATCGCCACACGCCGCAAACTCACATTCGGTTTTGCCAGCATGCGCTTGGCCTGCTCGATGCGGCATTGCAAAATGTACTGCACCGGCGTGACGCCGAGCGCCGCGCTGAAGCGTCGCGCCAGGTTGCGCTGGCTCATGGCGATATGGCGCGCCACGTCGTCGGGTGTGATGCCGGCGCAGCTATGCTGTTCGATGTAGCGTTGGGCCGCCTGTACACGGGCATCGCCATGTTCCTGGTGTCCGCTTGCTACGCCTACATGCGGCAGCTCGCGTGCCGAGTTCGCATAGCGCGCAAATTTCAGCGCAGCCTTTTCGCCGTGAAAGCGCTTTACCAGGTGGGCGCAAGCGTCGATGGTAGGCGTGATGCTGGCCGCGGTGATCAGGCGGCCATCCACGACCAGCGGGGATTGGGGCGACAGCCTGACTTCCGGATGCTGCGCCGCTATCGCGCGCCGGTCAGCAAGGTTGCAGGTCGCATCGCGCCCATCCAGCAACCCGGTTGCCGCCAGCAACCGTACCCCGCTCGCTGAAGCGAGGATGCAGCCGCCGGCTTCGTAGTGTCTGACGACCCAGCGGTGCAGGGCAGGGCTCGTAGGCAGCTCGCCATAGAAAGACGGCAGTACAAGGACCTCTGCGCGGCGCGCATTGCGCAGGCTGCGCTCCGGTAGCAGTACCGGGCCAGTGAAAGAGCGCACCGGCTGCATGGTTGGCCCCACCAGCGCCACGTCAAACATCGCCGCCGCATCCAGATCCGGCTGGCGGGCATTCAAAGTGCCCGCCACAGCCAGCAGCTCCCGGATCAGCATGACGCCACCCGCCCAGCAGTTATGGTCGATAAAGATGTTTGTCGTGATGGCGGAAAAAGTATCCTGCATGGCGAGTAATGTACCATGCGCCGGGGCTGGCGGGTCTAGGATGAACTCATGAACATCCTCTCATACATCGACAAGCAAGAGCTTCGGGCCTTCACTACAGCCGATAACTGGCGCGCAGCAGGCGTGGTGATCGCAAACGTCCTGATGGTAGTAGCCGGATTTGCGTTGCCCGCGCTCTGGCATCATCCAGTCGCCTGGATGTTTGCGAGCGTTCTGCTCGCCGGCCGTGCGCTCGGATTCGCGATCCTCACGCACGATGCTGCACACCTGAATTTCTTCACCTCACGCGGGGTGAACCAGTGGATGGGGAAATGGGTCTTCGGCGCCTTGCCGAACGTGCCTTACGCCGCCTACCGCCGCGGCCACCTTGAGCATCACCGCACAGCCGGAACTGGCGCCGATCCGGATTTGGTCTTTGTCGCAGGCTACCCTGCAACGCGCCCCAGCCTTGTCCGCAAAGTGCTGCGCGACATCTCCGGTGTGAACGGCGTGAAAGGAATCATCTACCAGTTCCAGCCGACCGATCGCGGGGCACTGTATCCGTTTTTCGTCATGCATGGGCTGATCCTCGCTGCGTTGTGGACGCTAAGTGTGCCCGAGGTGTACGCCTGCTGGTGGCTGGGGCAGTTGTTCGTTTTCCCGCTACTGCTGCGCCTTCGTGTGATGGGCGAGCATGGAGGCGTCCCCGACCACATGGACCGCGACCCGCGCCGCAACACCGCCACCACCCTGGCTGGCCCGCTCGCGCGCTTGCTGATCGCCCCCAATTTCGTCAACTATCACGTCGAGCACCACATGGCCGCAACGGTGCCAGGCTACAAACTGCCAGCGTTGCATAGAGTGTTGCGTGAGCGTGGCTACTTCGATGGCACTGCATGTCTGGCCGCATCCTATTGGGCCGTGATCCGCCGCTGTACGGCCACCAATGGAAACGCCGCAGTACGCCGCTTTCACGGCGCCCGCGGCGCGTTGGACAATATGCGCTGACCAGAACTTAGATCAGCGGCGGTTCGTTTTCGATTATGCTGCTCCGAGAATCAAGGCGGAATGTTTTCGATTTCAGGATATTGTTCCATTACTTGGCGCTCGCCGGAGCGGGCAGCGGCCAACGCCACGTGTTGGGCACCTTTAGTCCTGTAGTGGAAGGTCAGACTGAAATTGTCTGCTGCCGTATTGATGTCGCTGAGTGTCGCCTGTTTCCCATTCTTGCTAATGGAAGGAGAGCTCAATTGATCTTGATCCTCAGGACTGATCGTAATCGAACTAATGATGATGTCGTCTGGGGTTTTGCTGGTCAATCGGAAGTTCAGGATGGTATCGCTTTCGGTGACTTTGATTGTCTTGGGATCAAATTCATCGACAAAGCTTCCGTCAGCGTTTTTGGACACTGTGACCTTGACGTGAATCACGCCCGGGTCCTTTTTTATTTTATCGTTCATTGTTACCTCTTCAGTTGTGTAGAAAGGTATTGCTGATACCGTAGATCACGGTAGCCCATTTTTTCCAACGTCTGAATCGTCGTGGCAACAGCGGACGCCGTGCCGGCACAGACGTTGGCACGCACTTGCAGGGCAAGCAAGGCGTAATCGGTGGAACCGGTGGCGCTGCTGCCGAGTAGCTCCTTTGTACGATCGCAATATTGGCGTGCGCTTAAGGCATCGTTTGCTTGTTGGGCAAATTCAGCCCTCGTCAGCAAGGCTTCAGCAAGTAATGTCATTTCGACTGTATCTCGCTTCTTTCCTTGCAACAGCGGCTCTAGCACCGCAATGGCTGCTTCCAAATTCTGTTTACCTTCTTCGCGGCGACCAGCCCGCGACATCAATACGCCGCGCAATTGGTGTATTCGGGCATCTTGATAACGCAAGAAAACGTTCTTTGGATCCTGAGCGGTCAGGTCTTCGATGTCCTTCGAAAGCTTGTCCAACTGCGCGAGAAGCTCATTGCCATTCACGCTTTCTGTTTTCAGCTCTATTTGCCGAGACTGAACAGAATAAAGACGAGTCTGCCATGCACGATTGCTTGGATCAGTTTTAACAAGCTGCTGAAGGAGCTGCTCAGCATCACCTAAGTATTTCAGCGCGGTGTTTTGGTCGCCAAGTGCAACTTGTAGAACGGATTGCCGAATAAGTGATAGCGCTAAGCGATGCGTCCAGGCCCCGTTGCCTGAATGGATGGGACGCAGAGTTCGCTCTTCTTGGCTATATAATTCTCGCGCCGCAGCCAGATCTCCGAGCTTGAGTTTAGCCTCGGCAAGCCAAGAATAGCTGTTGGCAATGTCCACTTCCAAAGAGGCGTCATATTTTTTGATCGCTTTGACCTTCAATTTGAGTGCAAGCGACTGCTCAAACTGGCCCGCAGCTTCTCTGTAATTGTTCCGTTTGAGACTGACACCGCCGACGCTGGTGAACGCATACGATTGCTCAAGCAATGCAGTCGGATCGCCGGGCGCAACTTTTGCGAAACGATCACTAAGCCTTAGATAATCATTGAAGTAATCAGATGCCTTGTCCAATTCGTTTCGATGCAGGTGCAGTTGACCGTTCATAAACGCGATAATCGCTCGTTCGCGCAATGCAGCGGGAATTTCGCTTGGTACATGCTCGAGAGTGGCCTGCGATAGGCTGAACGCTTTGGCTGCCTCCTCTGGATGACCGCGATTAAGCCTGACTTCCCCAATCAAGCGCAACGCTTTGGCTCTATTGACAGGAGATGCTTTGGATGACTTGTCCACTTCATCCTTCCCAAGATAATCCATTGCCTTTTTACTGACGTCGTCAAGCAGTTCGAGCCGGCCGAGTGGACGAAGTTTCTCGACGAATTCGCCAAGCATATACGTCATCAAGTCCTCGGCTTCTGTGCGGCTTTGTTCTGCCTGCTTCTGTGCTGAACGCGCGGTCGCGCCAAAAATCCCAGTCAAGACCGCGAGCGTAGCGATCAATGCCATGATCGCTAAGCGAATCCTTTCTCCGAACCGGGCCCGGTTCAATGATGCGCGTACAAATTCTTGCTCGGATGGTGATAGAGCAAAGTCCTTCAGGGCAAGCAACTCTGCGGCTTGGCTGACTTGAGCGCCACGGGGAAGTAAAAGGTCTCGGGCCCGGCCCGCTTCGACCCAGCGACGCGCTTGCCCAACAAGGCGAGTTCGAAGTTGGAGTGCATTACGGTATTGATCAATCCAAGTGACTACGCGGGGCCACTGGCGTAGTAGCGCTTCATGGGCTACACCAAAACTTGGTACGTCACCAGCCAGTTCGCTGACAAACAGCCGGGCCTCAACCATGACGCGCACGAGCTCTTTCTCGTCTTCAGTGCGAAGCATCGAAAGAGGGCTTCGACGGGATGTTACCGCCGACTGATCCTCTCCGACATTGACGAGCAATGACAATACGTGTGGCAGGGCGACAATCTGCGACGCTGTTAACATGGAAACCACTTGCTCTGCGCGCACGCCAACAGCACCCTCGATCCCGCCAAGTTGGCGATAGACTTCAAACTTCAACGTTCCGTCGGCGTCACGCTGGCGGTAAAGTTCATTCAAGGTGTACTGAAGCAGGGGCAGCATATCTGAATTACCTCGGGCTGCATCGCATAAGACGTCGTCCAGATTGGCCCCGGTTGATGCATCCTTTTCAAATTTCAGTTCTGCCGCGAAGGCTGGGCTGCGAACGATCTGGGCGATATCCGCGCCATCGGGCGGGAGGACGTCAAAATGCCCGCCGCGAGACTTCAGGGCGAGTAACGCTGGTTGGGCCATCACTTCAGGATAGAAGTCATTGCGGCATGCCATCAGCATGAGCAGGCAATTCGACTTTGCGAGAACTTCGATCACTTCAATGAAACGGTTGGCTTCGTCTTGCTGCGCGCGGAATACGGCTTCCAGACGGTCGACAAATACCCCGACCGAAGCCCGTGTGCATGCACGTTCTCGAAGTTGGGCGGCGACGGCGTCAGGATCCGCGGTCAGTCGCTGCCCGAGGCTGTCGGCGCTGGCTTCAGGGAAAAGCGGCTCGCCGTTAATCTCAGCGTCAATCAAGGCACCGGCCAAGGCTTGGAATAGGGTGCTGCTGCCGAGGTCCGCGCAGTCGAGGTAGACGGTGCTGGACAGCCCGACCGGTTCGTCCGAGCGGATCGCTCCTGCCATTAATTGTGGCAGTAGGCCGGCACGGACCAGGGAAGTCTTCCCAGAGCCGGACGGACCGAGCACCAAAGCCATGGGGCAGCCATGGGCAGCCTGGGTCAGGACCAGCTCGCGCAATTGGGCTGTGGCTTGCACGCGGCCGAAGAAAATGGCGGCGTGATTTTCCTGGAATGCTTCCAGGCCGCGGAAGGGCGAGCCGCCTTCCCACGTCGTCGCAGGTGGGGCGGCAAAGGTCACAACCGGCGCGATCGCCCGGTAGCCGCGCTTGCGGATCGTCTCAATGTAACGCGGTTCGGTGCTCGAATCACCGAAGGCACGCCGCAGTTGGGTGATGGCTTTGTGGACCGGGTTGTCGCCCAATTCGCTGCTTCCCCAGCAAGCCTGGAGGATCTCTTCCGCTGGAATTACCGCGCCTGGATGGCGGCAAAGATAGCGCAGAACCGCCATCACGCGCGGTTCAAGCTGCGTTTTCGCATCCCCATTGCTGACGAGATTGGCTTCTGGACTGACTAACCAGTCGCCGAATTGGAACTCCATGGCTTGCCCAACCTTCTTTTTCTTGTCTCTTATAAATCAACGACTTAGAAACCTTCCGATGCCTTTCTTCCGGTCCGGAAGGTTTTCTTCCGGCCTCCGGAAGATTTCCGGAAGGCGGGGGAAGACTTTTTTTCTTACATTGCAGTCATTGCCAAACGGCCAAATCTTAACATTCTTAAAAGCAAAAATGGTCACAACTAAAGCGGTATTTTTTGAAATCGGTCCTGACACCACAACTTCGGTGCAACAGCTATCGGCTAGCTGGTTCACCTCCGGAAAGTTGCTGGAGAGCACGATTGACGCCATGCGCGCCGCCGGAGAGTTTCCTAACGACATCCGTTACGGAAGCATGGAAGTGGGCAGCCTGGCCCTCGGCGGCGATGGCGAAGATAAGGCTGAGCTGCGCCCGGTTGAGATCCGTTATGACTCCGCGGCACCAGCTACTGCCCACCTGACATTGACCCTTGCATCCGGGAATTTGCGTTTTTACAACGCTTACGGACGGCGCGATATCCTGCGCCAAGCTGTCGCTGGCTGGCGCCTGGAATTCACGGCGGCGGTCAATGAATATGGCGGACTGGTCTTGCAGGCAGCCCTTTGTGATGTAGATAAATCCCATTTGCCATGCGACAACGGCCCGCTGAAAGAGTTCTTTATCACTGCGGTTGGCAACTGGCTGCGCAGCCAGGCGCAGTCTGTGCTGAATAAAACGGCAATGCGCCGGGCGGTGATCGGGCGTGAAAGCTTCCTGCGCCAATACATCTACCCGATGGTAGTGGAGAAGCTGCAGCGCCGCCTGGACTCGCTGCCGGACTACGTGGCGTCGCGCGAAGGCGTGGCCCAGGTCAACCTGCAGGATAGCCAGAACGAGAAGTCGGGCGTCGAGGCGACCCTGAACAATGGCGAACGCGCCCGCTTCATCCGCAACAGCAATGGCTGGACCTACCGCGACCACGTTCTGCTGAGCTGGCAGGAAGCCAACCGCACCTTGCATGACCGCGAGTCAGAGCAGGACCTTCAATGCATGGTGACCATGGGCCGCCAGGCCGGTCCGGACGGCGTGCCGCGCCCGACCCTCGATATCAGCAGTGTGCTGGGGCGCTATGAGTGGGACAGCGTGAAACAGGAATTGCCGCTGTCGCGCCAGCGCAGCTATATGGGCAAGGCATGGGCGCGCGCAACGCTGCAATGGTCGCTGCGCCTGCAATGGCAGGTGGAGAACGGCCGGGTAGGCGTGGCCGCCTTGGCACGCAAAGGCGTGCCGGCCACCGATGCCGGCACTACGGGCATTTATGTGGTGTCCGACCCGCTGCCGCACCTGCTGAACGTGCAGCGCATCAACCTTTGGTGGGAAGGCAACGCTGCCAGCCTGGCCTCGGTTCAACAGGATATTGCCGGTTTCCTGGCAACGGCTACCGGCGACATGTTCGCCGCCGTTGCCGAGGGGCTGGCCCCAGGGCGCAAGCTGGGATGCCGTGACTTGCGCATCAATGAGTCTGGTGACATAGAGATTGAACTGGGGGAATGAAGCATGTCTGTTCTGATGACATCTGTGCCAGTGGCGCAGGTCCGAAAGTGGGGTGGCGCCAGTGCGTCGGGCGCCTTGAGTTTTGCTGCTGCGCGTGTGGCGCGCATTGTGTTGCAACGTGAGCCGATGGCGAGTGAAGCGCTGTCGTGGACTACCTTGTATAGCTGCCAGGGCGATGCCGTGCGTGGGCGCGCCGAACTGGCCCTGCATTTGCTGGCGCGCCCGGAGCTGGCGGAGCTGGATGTGAAAGAGCGCCTGCTGCGCGCTTATAACGCGGTGTTCGACCGCTACGATGCGTCGCAGCCGGCAGATATGGCTTATTGGCGCAGCCAGGTGACCGCTGGCCGTGAACTGCCTGCGCTGGTGCGGCAGGAGCTGGTGCCGTTGTACGAATCGGGCTACCGTTCCAGCCCTTGCGCTGCGCCGGCCATGGCGCGTTCACCGCTGTTCGTCGTGCGTGACGGTTCCGGCTTGCCGCTGGTGTTTACGGTCGGCGCCAATCGCTCGCTGTACATGTTCCGCCGCACCCCTTTCGGGCGCTGGTCGCAAACGGACTTGAGCGGCATGTTGCCTTTGAACCAGCCGGGCAAAGTGCAGGCAATCGACGTGCAACAGGCGCTGGATGGAACGATTGCGCTGGCGCTGGCTGTTGCGCCCTGGGCCAGCGCTGGCGGGCCGACCTTGCATGTGGCAGTCGGCATTTCCAATCACCTCGACGAAGCGGGCTGGGTGGAGACCCTGCGCGGCATGGCACCGCGCCACGTTCCGGAACTTGAGGATGACGTAACGCGTATTTCGTTCGGCCTGCTGCAGACGGGCGCCGTGCCGATGGTGCTGGTGACGGCGGCGAATACCTGGTACTTCAATGCGGCGACGGATGGCCCGTTGACGGCCTGGGAGGAGCAGGAGGGCGCCGATCCTGTAGCGACGGCAATTGGCAGTTACCGCGTTCCGGGCGCGTGGCGCCTGAGCGATTCGCCTTGCGGACGCACTCTGCGCTTCAACAGTTTTGCACGTGCCGCTTCGTGGGGCATCGCAATTGACTACCAGGGCTTGCCGCGCAGGGCGAACAGCCTGCACCTGGCGCCATCGAATGTGCCGAACGTGCCTGACGTCTTCGTGGCGGGCGAGCGCATCGTGGTGTATCGCGGCGGGCAATCCGTGCCGCAACCGGTAGCCAATATCGGCGGGTCCTGTGTGGTGTGGAGCGAAGCCACGCCAGCAGGGGAATACCTGGCTTACGGCGACGGTGCGGGCGGCCTCTGGCTGGTGTGCCGGAAGCAGGGCGGTCATTGGGGCATGCCGGTCCCGATTGCAACCACGCTGGTGATGGCTGCATTGATGTCAGCTCCCAACCATGGAGGCGTGCACGCAATCGGCATAACGCCCGGCGGCGCGCTGGCCTGGCTGCGTTTTAACGCCGATGGCGCCCAGGTCGGGGCGGAGGAAATTACCCAGGCTGCGGTATGGGATGACGAAGCGCAGGAAGTGCAACGCGCAGCGCGGGTGGCGCGCAGCGTCGCTTAAGACTTGTCGCGCGCCAGCAGCGCATCGATGATGCTGGCGATCCAGCAAACGAGCAGGATCCAGCCTGCCGTGGAGGCGCCCGGAATAATGCTGGCCTTGGTCAGGCGCTGGGAGATGAGGATAGGATCGGGCGGCAAGGCGCCGCTCAGGGCTTCGTCCATCAGGACAGCGGTCGCTTTCCATACGCCATACATCAGCCAGCCGAAAGCTGCCAGCGCGGGCACCATGAACACCAGCCCTCGCACGGTGCGCTTCAGTACCATCATTTGGCCAAGGCCGGGAAAGCCAAGTCCAGAGAACAGGGCTGCTTTGCTAGATTGCTTCATTCAGTTTCCATAAAAAAACGCCGGTCCATCACGGTACCGGCGTTTGATGTTTCAGGCAAGCGTTCGCTTAGGCGTAGTCGCTGACTGGGCTTCTCCGGTTCGATGCGCCCGGAGGAATGCCCGGCCAGACGGTGAGACCTGCACGCGAGCTTCCGTGCCAGCGCTATGAAGGCGCTCTACAAACCCTCGCGCATTCGCTTCTTCCCAAACCGGCAGCCTTGGACATGACGTGCGCCAAACTTCGATGACCTCGGAATAGGGCCGGGGTTCGCGACCGACCCATTCCAGCAGGTCGAGGATGAGTGGTTCTACTTGGTCTGACATGTCGCCTCCTTTGAACTGCCGATGAGCAGCGTACGCGTGCCGAAACGGCCTCGCTCATCGCGCCTGAATGCAATAGGTGGATGTTCATAAGGATACCATTGCCGCTGCAATAAAAGACCGGGCGCGTCAGGCGTAGGTCACATTGTCGAAGTTTGAGGTGTTCAACGCTGGATTGTTGTGGGACAGGACAGCCAGCCCGCTGAACACCGTGGCCGGCATGGCGACGCTGATGCTGCCCACCAGCGTCCAGCTCACACCGTCCGGCGAGATATAGCCTGTAAAGGTGTTGCCCGCCCGCGCCAGCCGCACCCAATAGGGCGCCTTGATTCCAGCCACAATCCTGACCGTGCTGGAAGCGGCGCCGGCGGCGCCACGGTACATCATCTGCACCCCATTGCCAGGGGAAACCGCCACCATCACATGTGGCGCGTTGCTGTCCCGCGTGGCGCGCATCATCACGCCGGACTTGGCCCAGCTATTGGTGTTGGTCATGCTCGCCACGCGCGCGGTGATGCTGCCGTCACCGCTGGCGTTGGCGCAGGCGAAATGGAAGGCGTCGGCCGTGGACCAGATATCCGCGCCGCTGCCTGCTACCGTGTACACGCCGTTGGCGAAGCTGGCGCTACCCCTCAGCGCCACGGCGCCGATGTCGACGTCGAACATCGGCGATGGCAGTGGCGAGGTGCTCAGCGCCTGGATATCGGCCGCGCTGGCGGCGCCGTTGTAGATGCGGAAGTCGTCGATCATGCCGTTAAAGGTCGGATCGTTGGCGTATTGCGAGCGGCCGATATAGTTTTGCGTGGTGTGACCGAGCTGGAATGGCGGAAAGCGGAAGTTCTGGGCGGTCGCGACGGCCTGCCCGTTCAGGTAGAGCGTGAGGTCGGTGCCCGCGAGCGTGAGCGCGACGTGTACCCATTGCATGGCCGGCATTGCGCTGGGCGCCTCGAGCCGCAATTCGCCTTCGCTGCCGTTGAGTGTGGCCGCGAAGGTCATCTTGCCACTGCCGGTTTGCGGCGACAGGAACATGTAATGCAGGGTATTGCTGCCGAAATCGAAAATTCGGCTCCATGACTGGCCTCCTTTCCAGTAGACCCACGCTGTGATTGTGAAGTCACCCACCGTGTCTACGATGTTGGCGGGCAGGGTGGCATATGCGCCGTTGCCGCTTAGTGCCAGGGCTGTGCCTTGACGCGATAATCCTTGCGCCCATGCGGCGCCTCCGGCCAGCATGGCGCCGTGGCCGTTGCCACTGCTGTCGGCGGCGCTGGTGCCTGCGCCTTCGTCGAATGACAGGCGGGTGTGCAGCCACGCGCCCCTGATGCCGCGCACCTCGTTCGACACGGCCGTCTCGCCGGAAGGCGTGCTGGCCGTGACGACATAGTAGTACGTGCCGTACGTGGGCGGCGTGTCGGTGTAAGTGAGCAGGTCGGTGATGCCGGTGGCGATCACGGCATACGGGCCGCCGGCGTTGGCGGCGCGCTTGACGTTATAGCTGGTCGCGTACGCGCTGCCCCACCATGACAGCACCACCTGGCCGGCCGTGGTCACAGCGGTCAGGCCGCTGGGCGGCGCGCCTGCGGCGATCGGGTCGCGCGTGAACAGCAGGGTGCCGTAGCCCAATTGATCCCAGGTGCCGCCGCCCTCCGGATAGTGGCCGCCGGTCTCGGGCGCCACCTTCTGCGCGAATCGCTGCGTGTAGGGCGCCGCCAATCCCTTGCGGTTGACGTAGTGGTTGTAGATCAGCGCCCACGCCGGCCGGGCGATGCCTTGCCCGCCGGTGGCAAAGGTGGTGGCCAGGAAGCCTTGCAGAGCGTAGTTGGTGAACGGGACCGAATAATACGTGGTCCCTGACTGGATCAGGTTGCCTTTGGCGGTATATTCACAGGCGGCCAGCACGCGGTTGTTATCGTAGCCATACAGGTCGATACCCTGGTTCCAGGCCATTTCGCACAGGGTGGTCACCAGCGCGATGCTTAGCGTGTTGTGTCCCTGGTCCCGGCCGGCCTCCTGGGTCTGGCCGAGATAGCCGGGATGGATGTAGTAGACCATCTGCGCGATGGCGCCGTTGCCCAGTCCCTCTTTGAAATAGGTTACTGCCTTGTCGAACTTGGCGCGGTCGTCGCACAGCACACCGATTGCCATGGCGGCGGCAAGCGCGCACAGGCCCCAGCTGGAAAATATCCCCAGGTTGTCATTGAGGTTTTCGACCATGGGATAAAACGTGGTCAGCATCATCTGCTGGAACTTGGCAATGTCGGCCGCCGCCCAGCCTGAATAGCTGCGCATGATCTCGGCGACGTTGGCGAACTGGTAGCCTTGCAAGCCGGCGGCCAGGAAGCCGTCATAGTGGCCGTCGGTGTAATTGATGGCGGTGAGCGTGGAGCCCCAGGCGTTCAGGATCTTTACGGCGGTGTTGGCGGCAGTGGTGTTGCCGGTGATCTTCCACTGCAGCGCATTCAGGTAGGCGGCCATGATGTCCCATTGCAGCACCTGTACGTTGTCCCCATGAACGCCGTCATTGCGGTAGATCACGGGCCGTGGGTCAGGTTGCCATGTGTTGCTGGCCAGATTGTTCTGCAGCATCAGGTTCCAGTCGTCGATCCATGGCGACGCCCGCGCGCCGACTTTCTGGCTCATGCGGTTGAAGTCTGCCTGGGTATGCAGCAAGCCTGGATGGACGAAAGCGGGACCAGCGGCGACAGCGGCCAGGCGCTGGGGAGCGCGCGGCGCGGTGTCGGAGGTGCTGTCGCTGCCGCCACAACCCGCCAGGCTCAGCGGGCCAAGCGCTACGAAGCCGAGCGTGCTGGCGCAAAAGGTGCGGCGTTTTGGAGAGAAAGGTTGGCTAGGGTTGGACATGGCTTATCCGGTGTGAGTGGGTGACCGGACAATTATGGCAGTCGATATTTCCGTGTGGAAACTGTGCGCGAGCCGCTGTGAAAAATCATTGCCAGCTTCGGTGAATTTAGTAATCGCCGGGCGAGAATAAGATTCATGCGGAGTATCGGGAATAGGCTTAGGCCCGCAGCGCCGGCAAACCAGTGCCTGACCCTGCGGGTCAGGCACTGCCTTATCGGTTTTGGCTTGAATCACGCCTTCCTGAACATCGGCCACGTGACGGTAACGAAACCGGCTGAGCTGGCACGAAACCGGAAAAGCAGTGCCTGACCCGCAGGGTCAGGCACTGGCCTGCAAGCGCTGCAGGCCTTGCATGGGGATGCCCCAAAAAAAACGCAGGCCAAGCCGTGGGGCTTGCCTGCGTTTCGGGACGGCGGCACGCGCAGACGAGGCCGCGCGCTTCCGTTTACTGGTAATCGCTCACTGGAATGCAAGCGCAGAACAGGTTGCGGTCGCCGTACACGTTGTCGGCGCGGCCGACTGGCGGCCAGTA
>JBCNOP010000143.1:0-13796 GCA_039593775.1 Pseudoduganella sp. | reverse complement strand
CGCCCGGCCTGCTTGATGCGGCGCGCCAGCGCATGGTCCTGGCGGGCATGAGCGAACAGCAGGTGCATCAAGTGGAGACGGGCGGGAAAGTGCTGGCACGGCAGGTGCTGGTGGCGCCGCGCGCCGGCGTGGTGACCGAACTGGCAGCGCGCGAAGGCATGGCCGTTGCCGCCGGCGCGCCGCTGTACCGCATCAATGGCCTTGATTCGGTCTGGGTCAATGCAGAGCTGCCGGAAACTGCTGTGGCGCAGGTGCCGCTCGGTACCGAAGTCACCGCGCGCGCTGCCGCTTTGCCGGACGCGCAGTTGCGCGGCAAGGTGGCGGCAATCCTGCCGCAGGTGGATGGGGCAACGCGCACGATTCGCGCGCGTATCGAGCTATCCAATCCGGCCGGGCGCCTGGCGCCGGGCATGTTCGTCACGCTGTCCTTTGCGCCGCTCCAGCGGCAGGCGGTGCTGCTGGTACCGTCGGAGGCGGTGATACGCACCGGCACACGCAATGTCGTGATGGTGGAAGAGGGCGCCGGCAAGTTCGCGCCAGTGCAGGTCGATCTGGGCGCGGAGACCGGCGGCCAGGTCGAAATCCGGGCCGGCCTGCAGGCCGGGCAGAAAGTGGCCGTGTCCGGGCAGTTCCTGGTCGATTCGGAAGCGAGCCTGAAGGGCACCGCGCAGCGGATGGCCGGCCCGGCGCCGCTGTCGCATCGCGGCGAAGGTACCGTAGAGGCGGTGGGCAAGGACGAAATCACCTTGTCGCATGGACCGATTGCCACGCTCAAATGGCCGGCCATGACGATGGGTTTCAAGCTGCCGCGCGGCGGTTTGCCGCCCGGTGTTGCCGTGGGCGACCGCGTGTCGTTCGAGTTCGTGCCGCAAGCCGATGGCAGCTTCCAGGTTACCACGCTGGCGCCGGCAGCCGTGCAAGCCCCGGCGCACCAGCATGGGGAGCGTCAATGATCGCGCAACTGATCCTGTGGTCGATCCGCAACCGCTTCCTGGTGCTGCTGGCCTCCGTGCTGCTGGCCGGCTGGGGCGCCTGGGCGCTGCAACGCACGCCGCTGGACGCGATCCCGGACCTGTCCGACGTGCAGGTCATCATCCGCACCAGCTTCCCCGGCCAGGCGCCGCAGATCGTCGAAAACCAGGTCACTTATCCGCTGACGACACAGATGCTGTCGGTGCCGGGCGCACGCACGGTGCGCGGCTATTCCTTCTTTGGCGATTCCTTCGTGTACGTGCTGTTCGAGGATGGCACCGATCCGTACTGGGCGCGTTCGCGCGTGCTGGAGTACCTGAACCAGGTGCAGTCACGCCTGCCGCAGCAGGCGCGCGCTGCGCTGGGTCCCGACGCGACGGGTGTGGGCTGGGTGTTCGAGTATGCGCTGGTCGACCGCAGCGGCAAGCACGACCTGGCCCAGTTGCGCGCGCTGCAGGACTGGTTCCTCAAGTACGAGCTGAAAGCAGTGCCGGACGTGGCGGAAGTCGCCAGCCTGGGCGGCATGGTCAAACAGTACCAGGTGGTGCTCGATCCGGCGCGGCTGCGCGCTTTCAACATCACGCACAGTAAGGCGATCGACGCCATCCGCCGCGCCAACCAGGAAACCGGCGGCTCGGTGCTGGAACTGGCAGAAGCGGAATACATGGTGCGCGCATCCGGCTACCTGCGCTCGCTGGAAGACTTCCGCCAGATCCCGCTGACGGCCAGCGAAGGCGGCGTTGCGGTGCGCCTGGGCGACGTGGCGACCATCCAGCTTGGCCCGGAAATGCGGCGCGGGATCGCCGACTTGAACGGCGAAGGCGAGGTGGCTGGCGGCGTGATCGTCATGCGCTCCGGGAAGAACGCCTTGCAGACAATCGATGCCGTCAAGGCGCGACTGGCATCGCTCAAGGCCAGCTTGCCGCCCAGCGTGGAAATCGTGCCAGTGTACGACCGCTCGAACCTGATCCGGCGTGCGGTCAGCAATCTGGAAACCAAGCTGGCCGAGGAATTCGTCGTCGTGGCCCTGGTGTGCGCGGTGTTCCTGTTCCACCTGCGATCCGCGCTGGTGGCCATCGTGTCGCTGCCGCTCGGCGTGCTGGCCGCCTACCTGGTCATGCACTACCAGGGCGTCAACGCCAACATCATGTCGCTGGGCGGGATCGCCATTGCCATCGGCGCCATGGTCGATGCCGCGGTGGTGATGATCGAAAACGCCCATAAGCATATTGAAGCCTGGCGTCATGCCCATCCCGGCCAGGCACTGGAAGGCGAGGAGCATTGGCAGGTGATCGGTGCGGCCGCCGCGGAAGTGGGGCCGGCGCTGTTCTTCTCGCTGCTGATCATTGTCCTGTCCTTCATCCCGGTGTTCACGCTGGAAGCGCAGGAAGGCCGCCTGTTTGCACCGCTGGCCTTCACCAAGACCTACGCGATGGCGGCGGCTGCGGGTCTTGCGGTGACGCTGATTCCGGTCCTCATGGGCTACCTGATACGCGGCCGCATTCCCGACGAACACGCCAACCCCCTCAACCGCTGGCTGATCGCGCTCTACCGGCCCTTGCTGGAACGCGTGCTGCGCTGGCCGAAAGCCACGCTGGCAGGGGCGGCTGCGGTGGCGGTGCTGTCGCTGTGGCCCCTCGCGCACATGGGCGGCGAATTCATGCCGCCGCTGGACGAAGGCGACCTGCTCTACATGCCTTCCGCCTTGCCCGGTCTTGGCGCGGGCAAGGTGCAGCAACTGCTGCAGCAGACCGACCGCATGATCAGGACGGTGCCGGAAGTGCAGAGCGTTTTCGGCAAGGCAGGGCGGGCGGAATCGGCGACCGACCCGGCGCCGCTGGAAATGTTCGAGACCACTATCCAGTTCAAGCCGCGCGATCAATGGCGGCCTGGCATGACGCCGGACAAGCTGGTGGCGGAACTGGACAGCATCGTCAAGGTGCCGGGCCTGGCCAATATCTGGGTGCCCCCGATCCGCAACCGCATCGACATGCTGGCCACCGGCATCAAGAGTCCGGTGGGCATCAAGGTGTCCGGCGCCAGCCTGCAGGAGATCGACCGCATTGCAGGCGAGATCGAGCGCGTGGTGCGTCCGCTGGCCGGCGTGTCGTCCGCACTGGCCGAGCGCCTGAACGGTGGCCGCTACATCGACGTCGCCATTGACCGGGCTGCGGCAGGGCGCTATGGCCTGAACGTCGACGAGGTGCAAAGCATCATCGCCAGCGCGGTGGGCGGCGACAATGTGGGCGAAACGGTGGAAGGCTTGCAGCGCTTCCCGATCAACGTGCGCTACCCGCGCGAACTGCGCGATTCGCTGGAGGGCCTGCGCGCCTTGCCGCTGCTGACGGAGCGCGGCGCGCAGCTGCGCCTGTCCGACGTGGCAACGGTGCGCATCAGCGACGGGCCGCCGATGCTGCGCAGCGAAAATGCTCGGCTGTCTGGCTGGGTCTACGTGGACATCCACGGGCGCGACCTGCGCTCGGCAGTGCAGGAAATGCAGCGCACCGTCGCCGCCGGCGTCAAGCTGCCGGCCGGCTATTCGATATCGTGGTCGGGCCAGTTCGAATACCTGGAGCGTGCAACGGCGCGCTTGCAGGTGGTGGTGCCCGCTACGCTGCTGATTATCTTCGTGCTGCTGTACCTGACTTTCCGCCGTGCCGACGAAGCGGCGCTCATCATGGCGACGCTGCCGTTTGCGCTGGCCGGCGGGGTCTGGCTGCTGTGGGCACTCGGCCATAACCTGTCGGTGGCCACGGGCGTCGGCTTTATCGCGCTGGCTGGCGTGGCGGCGGAATTCGGCGTCATCATGCTGCTCTACCTGAAGCACGCATGGGAAGCGCGCGAAGCCGCTGGGCGCCGCAGCGAAGCCGACCTGCTGGACGCGATCCGTGAAGGCGCCGTGCTGCGCGTGCGGCCGAAGGCGATGACGGTGACCGTGATCGTGGCCGGCCTGGTGCCGATCATGTTTGGCTCCGGTACCGGCTCTGAAATCATGCAGCGCATCGCTGCGCCGATGGTAGGGGGAATGTTGTCCGCGCCCCTGCTATCTTTGTTCGTAGTACCTGCGGCATACTTGCTGCTTCGGCGGCGCAAAAAACTTATGGAGAATTGATATGAAAGCAATTGGCACAACACTGCAAGCAGCAATCCTGGCGGCGGCCTTCATCGCTGGCGCACCGGCCATGGCCAGCCACGGCGACCACAATGACCACGGCCAGCAAGCGGCAAGCGCCATGGCCGATACTGCCGATGGCGAAATCAAAAAGGTCGACAAGCCGTCCGGCAAGCTGACCATCAAGCACGGTGAGCTGAAAAACCTGGGCATGGGCGCCATGACCATGGTCTTCCGCGTCAAGGACGCCGCGATGCTTGACAAGGTGAAGGCGGGCGACAAGGTACGCTTCACGGTCGAAAATGCCAACGGCGCCATGACCGTGACCGCAATCGAAGTCGCGAAGTAAGCATGAACCGATTCATCAAGACATGGATGTTGTGGCTGTTGATGCTGGCCTTGCCTTCGCAAGCGCTAGCAAATGCCGCTCAACTGTCTTGCAGGATCGGTGAGCATCACCAGGGCCAGTCGGCGCGCCTGAAGCACGATGCCAAATCCATCGAAAAGGGCGCCGGTTCGGTGCAGGGAACGAACCACGCAGCATGCGCTGCTTGCGCCAGCGGATGCTGTGGTTCTGCAGCCATGCCAGGCTGCCTGGCAGCGCCCGTACCATGGACGGCCGGTTCCGACCCCTGTTTCGCCTTCCCGCCGGTTTTCCATGCCGGCCATATCCCCGATGGACCGGAGCGCCCCCCGCGCCATCTGCCTTCCTGATATCTGGTTTCGCAGGAAAGGGGCCGCCTCGCGCGGCAAAGGATATGCCGCACCTCGTGCGGCAGGCGATCAATGAGGACTTTATGAGACAAGCATTCTGGTCACGCCGGCTACACAAGTGGCTTGGCCTGCTGGTCGGCATCCAGGCTTTGTTCTGGATGGCGAGCGGCGTGTACATGGCCGCAATTTCAATCGACATCATCCACGGCGACCATATGGCGCACGTGGAGCGGCCAGCCGTAACGGCGAAAGCGGTTGCCGTGCAGCCTTCGCAACTGGCGGCGCAATTTCCCGGCATGACGGGCTTCCGCCTGAAGCACTTGCTGGGCAGGGAAGTATATGAAGTGAAGTATGCGGGCGGCACCGGCCTGGCCGACGCCGCCAGCGGCCGTCAACTGGACCCGCTCGGCGAAGCGCAGGTGCGGGAACTGGCCTTGCAGGCTTACCAGGGCGACGGCAGCTTGAGCGGCATCAGCCTGCTGAAGCAGTTGCCGCGCGAAGTCGCTGCACGCAAAGCACCGCTGTGGCGCGCCGACTTTGACGATTCCAATGGCAGCACCCTCTACATATCGCCGTTCACCGGCGAAGTCGTGGCGAGGCGGCACTCGCTGTGGCGGGCATATGACTTCCTGTGGATGTTGCACATCATGGATTATGACAAGCGCACGGACGTCAACAACACCTTGCTGCGCAGCGCATCCATCGCCGGCACCCTGTTCGCCTTGAGCGGGCTTTGGCTGCTCTGGTTCACCGTTCGCAGGAGGGCAGCCCAATGACGCCGCTGCTGCGAAAACTGCATAAATGGGTGGGCCTGGTGGTTGGCCTGCAATTCCTGCTCTGGCTGGCGAGCGGCATGGTCATGAGCCTGTTCGACCAGGACGCGGTCGAAGGAATGGAACATCGCGCGCCGCCGAAAATGGCGGTGGAATGGCCAAGGGATGGCCTGCTTACCCCAGCGCAGGTGCTGGCCGCTTCCGCCAGGCCGGTTGAGTCGATCGACAGTTTCTGGCTGCTGCAGGCGCCGGCCTACCTGCTGAAGAACAGCCACGGGAGCTGGCTGGTCGATGCGCACAGCGGCGCCGCGCTGACGGTCACTGCTGCGCATGCCCTTGAAGTGGCGCGCGCCGGCTACGTGGGGGAAGGAAGGCCTGGCCAGCCGCAGTGGCTAGCGCAACCAACGCTGGAAATCCGCAAGCACCGCGGGCCTGCCTGGCGCATCGACTTTGACGACAGGGAAGCGACGACCATTTATGTATCCGCCGCCGACGGCCGCATCCTCGAGCACCGCAACGCTACATGGCGCTTGTTCGATATTGCGTGGATGTTGCACATCATGGATTACAGCGGGCGCGAGGACTTCAATAATTCGCTGCTGCTGATGGCCGCCCTGGGCGGCCTGTGGATGGCGCTGAGCGGCATCTGGCTGCTGTGCACCAGCGTGCGCTTGCATGATTTCGTGCCAGGGCGCCTGCTGCCGGCGCGATATATCACCGTGCTCGATGAGGCGGGCAAGCGCATCGGCAGCGTCAAGTCGCGCCACGGCGATACCGTGTTCGATGCGCTGGCCCGCTCCGGCATTCAGCTTCCTTCCAATTGTGGCGGCGGGCAAAGCTGCGGCCTGTGCGAAGTACGCGCCTGCCACAATGCGCCGCCTGCATCCTCGTCCGATGGCGAGCATATTCCCGGCCAGCGCTTGCGCCGCGGCCATCGGCTGGCTTGCGGCATGGCCGTGACGGCCGACATGGAAATCGCCGTCAGCCACGGCGCGGCCCTGATGGTGAGCCGCACAGCGACGGTGGACGGTGTGCGCGACATCACGCCGACCCTGCGCGAGGTTGTGCTGCGGCCGGACCGGAAAGCAGGCGCCGACTTCCGCCCGGGCAGTTATGTACAGCTGCACATACCGCGTGGACGCGGCCTGTTCGGCCCGCGAAAATCGCTACGCCGTTCGTATTCGCTGTCGCTGCCGGTTGCGCAGGCCGGCGGCTGCGTGACGCTGCTGGTGCGCCACGTTGCCGGCGGCATCGGCTCCTCGTATGTGCACGCGCTGAAGCAGGGCGACCGGGTCGTATTCAATGCTCCATTCGGCGAATTCGCGCTGCGCCGCGGAAGGCACGAGAAGGTCTTTATTGGCGGCGGCGCCGGCATGGCGCCACTGCGGGCGATGATCCGCGCCCAGCTGGAATCCGGCGCGAGGGAAACGGTGCGCTTCTGGTACGGTGCGCGCGACGAAAACGAAGTGCCGTACCGCGAGGAGTTTGACGCGCTGGCGGCGCGTTACGCGCATTTCAGCTGGCACGTCGTATTGTCCGACGGCGGGCGCATGGTTCACGAAGTGGTGCGGGATGAATTCCTGGCGCAGGATCCACACGCCAGGGATTGCGACTTCTACGTCTGCGGACCCCCGGCAATGCTGCATGCCACGCGCGAAATGTTGAAGGAGCAGGGCGCCCAGCGCGTGTTGTTCGACGATTTCAAGATCTGAGTATGATCAGGTGCGGGCGAACTCGATGCGCTGCTTGCGCGGGTTCGGCCGCACGATGTGTTCCAGCGGCAGCACTGTGGACTGCTTGATCTTTTTCAGTGCGATATTGGACTTGACGTTCACCACGCCCGGAAGCAGCAGGAGTTCCTTCATCATCAGGTCGGCGAATGAGGCCAGGTCGTGCGATACCACGCGCGCCACATAATCGGCTTCACCGGTCACGGAGAAACATTCCATCACTTCCGGCACGTCGCGGATCGCCTTTTCGAAGGCGTCCCCGCGCTTTTCACCATGGCGGTCCAGCGTGATATGGACGAAGGCCATGACGTCCAGCCCTACGGTAGAGGGCTCCAGCACTGCCGCATAGTGGTCGATGATGCCGGCTTCGCGCAGGCGCTGCACGCGCCGCCCCACCTGCGACACCGATAAATGCAGCACTTCCGCCAGGGCGGCATTGGTCGCTTCCCCATTGCGCTGGAGTTCGTTCAGCAGGGACAAGTCATGGCGGTCGACAGTAATCATCATCAAGTCCTTGGTATGTGCGCAAAATGCGCATATTCGATAGTTGAATGCGTACAGAATGCGCAAAAAAGCCAGAGTCAGTGCGTAGTATATCCGTTGTTGAGACATTTTTACGGAGACAGCAAATGACCGATTCACTGTGGGACAACCCGATGGGCACCGACGGCTTCGAATTCATCGAATACGCGGCGCCGGACCCAGTCGCAATGGGCAAAACCTTCGAAGCCCTGGGCTTCACCGCCATCGCCCGCCATCGCAGCAAGGATGTGACCTTGTACCGCCAGGGCGACGTCAACTTCCTGCTGAACGCTGAAAAAGACTCCTTCGCGCAGCGCTTCGCCGAGCTGCACGGTCCATCTGTCTGCGCCATCGGTTTCCGCGTGAAGGACGCCGCCTATGCATACAAGCGCGCGTTGCGCCTTGGCGCCTGGGGCTTCGAGAGCAAGGCCGGTCCGATGGAACTGAACCTGCCGGCCATCAAAGGCATCGGCGATTCGCTGATTTACCTGGTGGACCGCTGGCCTGGCAACGGCAACATCAGCATTTACGACGTGGATTTCGAGCCGATTCCGGGCGTCGACCAGAACCCGAAGGGCCACGGGCTGACCTATATCGACCACCTGACCCACAACGTGCACCGCGGCCGCATGGGCGAATGGGCCGAGTTCTATGAGCGCCTGTTCAACTTCCGCGAAGTGCGCTATTTCGATATCGAAGGCCAGGTGACCGGCGTGAAGTCGAAGGCCATGACTAGCCCTTGCGGCAAGCTGCGCATCCCGATCAACGAGGAAGGCACTGACCGCGCCGGGCAGATCCAGGAATACCTCGATGCCTATCGCGGCGAGGGCATCCAGCACATCGCCATGGGCAGCGACAACCTGTACGCGACCGTGGACAGCCTGCGCGGCGCCGGCGTGAAGCTGCTCGACACCATCGACACCTACTACGAACTGGTCGACCGCCGCATTCCGGGCCACGGCGAGCCGCTGCAGGCCCTGCGCGAGCGCAAGATCCTGGTCGACGGCAAGCCGGGCGACCTGCTGCTGCAGATCTTCTCCGAAAACCAGCTTGGCCCGGTGTTCTTCGAGTTCATCCAGCGCAAAGGCAACCAGGGCTTCGGCGAAGGCAACTTCAAGGCCCTGTTCGAGTCGATTGAACTGGACCAGATGCGCCGCGGCGTGCTGACCGCCTGATTAATGCGCCATCAATACTGGCAGCGTCGCCGTTGCCAGTATGGTGCGCGTGGCGCCGCCCAGCATCATTTCGCGGAAGCGGCTATGGCCGTAGGCGCCCATCACCAGCAGGTCGACGTTGAAGTCGGCCGCCAGTGACAGGATGGCCTTGCCGGGATCGGACGGCTCCGGCCTGCGCAAGACTTCCACCTTCACCCCGTGACGCGCCAGGTACAGCGCGATATCGGCGCCGGGCGACTCGCCGAGTGTGTCGGCGCTGTTGCCCAGCACGGCCAGGGTGACCTGTTCGGCGCCGCGCAGCAAGGGCAGGGCGGCAGTGACAGCTTTTGCAGCTTCCACGCTGCCGTTCCAGGCCACCATCACGCGCTTGCCGATCGTCGGGAAGCGGCCAGTGCGCGGCACAAGCAGCACGGGCCGGCCGCAATTCAACAGCACGTAGTCCGGCAGGTCTGGCAGCAGGCTGCCTTCATTTTCGCCCGTAGCGGCGGCCTGGCCCAGCACGACCAGGTCGGCATAGCGCGCCTGCATGCACAGCCCCGCGTATTCGTCGTCATTGCTGCTGCGCGCTTCGTATGAGGGAACGCCAAGGCGGCCGGCCATGCCTTTGAACTGCTCCAGCGCCAGTTGTACACGCTCTTCGGCGCGCCGCAGGTAGTCGGCCAGGAATACGCCGCTGCCTTCATAACTGCGGCCGGCGAGCATGGAGCGCGGCATGCCCGTCATCGCGGCGCCGACCAGGTGGGCCTCCTCGCGCGTGGCGATGGCCGCTGCCAGCGTGATACGGGCTTCGGCGTTGGCGGCGCGGTCGGCGTGGACTACGATGGTGCGGTAAGACATGATGTCCTCCTGTGTTGATGTTGGCACAAGTGTGCGCCCGATTGACGCGCACGATCCATGACTTGGGTCAAGCCCGTCTGATATCATGTCTTGATGTTAAGTTCTCGTCATGCGCCAACCTGTCTGTTGCTTGCCTTGAGCCCTGCAGCAGTTGCCGGGCCCGGGGAGGTGGTTTTTGTCGCGGCGACCAACCACAATATGCCTTTGTCCCGCTTCCAGGACGGCGAACTGGCCGATGGCCTGCTGAAAGACCTGGGCGACAGCATTGCGCAGCGAATGGGGCTGCATGCCCGATATGTCAGCGTGCCGGCCAAGCGGGTTTCCGATTACCTTGTCAGTGGCCGCGCGGACGGTGTGTGCTACGTGCTTCCGCGCTGGCTGCCAGGGAATTTCAACTGGAGCCAGCCCTTGATGCCCGATGCGGGCGTGCTGGTATCCCGGCCAGAGGCGCCGGCTGTCCGGTCCCTTTCGGACCTCGCGAACAAACCGGTCGGCACAGTGCTCGGCTATTCTTATTCGATGATCGACTCTGCGCTGGGGCGGGCCTTCGTGCGCGAAGATGCGCCGACCATGGAACTGAATATTTCGAAGATCCAGCACGGCCGCATGCAATATGCGATCATGGGACGCATGACGGCGGAATACCTGATGCGCGCCGAGCCCCGGCACAAGCTGCGCATCGACTTCGAATTTGACCCGTTCAAGGCGCAGTGCGCCTTCTCGCAGAAGTCAGCCATTCCCTTTGCCGAAGTCCAGCGCGCCATTGGTGGCCTGGTCTCCGACGGCAGCGTCGACAGGCTGCTGCATCGCTACCGATAGTTGTTATAATCCCGCTTCATGAATATCCGGCGCTTCCTCGTTATCCTGCTGTTACTAGTGCTGCCGCTCCAGGCGACCCTGGCGGCAACGGATAGCTGCTGCCTGAAAATCAAGGTAAGCCAGCTCGGCGCGCATGCCGCCGCAGTGGATGATTCGCAGGCTCCGGATAACGCCTGCTGCACGCAGTGCGACTTCTGCCACCATTCCCACGCGCCGTTTGTCGCCAACCTGGCCGACGCGCGGCAGGAAAATGATTCGATCGCTCCGGTGGCTTCGCCGGAACCGCCGATTTATTCCTTCATCCCGGATATCCTTCCGCGTCCCGACAGGCTCCGCTGATTGATCCGGCCGCTGCATGCGGCCGTTCCCCATCAATCATCAAGGAGCAAAATTGTGAAAGCCATTTGCGTGCCTTTGCTGGCGGCCATTTGCCTGGCCCCAGCCTGGGCGCAACCATCATTGACGCTTGCCGAAGCATTGGAACGTGCGCGGCAGAGCAATCCCGAGCTGCAGGCGCTGGTCCTGGAGGCGTCGGCTGTCGACGCAGCCGGACGCCAGGCAGCGCTGCTGCCCAATCCTTCGCTGGAATACCTGCGCGAAGGGAAAACCAGCGAGGGCGGGTCGTCGACCGTCCAGCTTTCGATCCCGCTTGAACTGGGCGGCAAGCGTGCCGCGCGCGTGGAGGCGGCGAAGGCCGTCAGCCGTGCCGCGGCGCTGGACCTGGCCATCGGCCGGGCGCGGATCGAGGCGGAAGTGGCCGCCGCATATCACCAGGCTTATATCGCCCAGGAGCACGTTGCCCTGGCCGCGCAGGTCAGCGAAACCGGACGCCGCTCCAGCGAGGCGGCGGCGCGCCGGGTATTGGCCGGCAAAGTATCGCCGGTGGAAGAGGCGCGCGCCAGGGTAGCGGAAGCCAACTGGCGCATGGAGGGCGTGACAGCCCAGCGTGAGCTGGACGAGGCGCGCATCAGGCTCGCCAGCCTGCTTGGCGAAGCAGGCAGCGAGATCGGGACGCTGGCGGCGCCTGTTTCGCCGGCCGAGGCTGTGCTCCCCGGAGGGCGGCTCGAAGACCTGATTGCTTCCGCACCTGCCATCGAGCGGGCCATCGAAGAAGTCGAGGCGGGCAAAGCGTCATTGCGCCTGGAGCGCGCCGCACGCCTGCCCGACGTTTCGCTGGTTGTCGGCAGCAAGCGCAGCGAAGGACCTGAGCGCGACCGCGTGCGGCAAAACATCATTGGCCTCTCCATGCCGCTGCCACTTTTCAACCGCAACCAGGGGGCGATCCTGGCGGCCGAACGCCGCACCGATAAAGCCCGCTCTGAGTTGGAAGCGACGCGCTTGCGCATCCGCGTGGAGGCGATGCAGGCCCATGCCCGCATGCAGGCCGCAATGCAGCAAGAGCGCCTGGTGCGCGAGGACGTGCTGCCTGGTGCCCAATTCGCTGCCGAAGCGGCAATGAAAGGCTTCGAAGCCGGCAAATTCAATTATGTGGAAGTGCTCGATGCCCAGCGAAGCTGGGTGCAGGCACAGGGTCAGCATCTGCGGGCCATTTCGGACTTCTATCGTGCCCGGGCCGACCTGGCAAAGCTGGTCGGCAACCTGGACTTCAAGGATTCAAAATGAACAAGCGTCAGAAATTCACGATTGCGGCCATGGTGGCCGCCGCCGCCCTGTTTGCGGGGGGCGTCTTGGGCTGGGAACGCATCGCGCCGTCCGCAAAGGCCGATACCGAAGCGGGCGAGCACCACGACGAGCACCCGGCCGGCGCGGCCACTGCTATGGGCACGCAGCCAATTCCATTCACCGATGCGCAGCTTGCTGCTGCTGACATCGCCTTGCGCACGGCCGGTGCCGCGCGCCTGGAAACGTTTGTGCGCCTGCCGGGCGAGGTCAAGCTGAACGAAGACCGCACCGCTCACGTCACGCCGCGCGTAGACGGCATCGTGCAGGAAGTACAGGCCAATCTTGGCCAGCAAGTGCGCAAGGGGGAGCTGCTGGCGGTCGTCGCCAGTGCCGAAGTGTCCGAGCAGCGCAGCGGCCTGGCGGCTGCTGAAAAACGAGCAGCACTGGCGCGCTCGGTCTACGAGGCCGAGAAGAAGCTGTGGGAAGACAAGGTTTCCGCGCGCCAGGACTACCTGAAAGCGGAACAGGAATGGCAGGAAGCCACTATCGCGGTGCAGAACGCGCGCCAGAAGCTGGTGGCGATAGGCGCCGGCGGCTCCGGCAAGGGCTCCTTCAACCGGCTCGAAATCCGCGCGCCTTTCGATGGCCTGATCGTTGACAAGCACATTGCGGTAGGCGAAGCAGTCGGCGCGGAAACCAAGGTCTTCACAGTCTCCGACCTGCGCCAAGTGTGGGCGGAAGTCGTAGTGCCGGCGAAAGACCTCGAGATCGTCAAGGTCGGCACGGACGCTGTGCTGCACTCGGCCGCCTCCGGTGCCACAGCAAAGGGCAAGGTGAGTTTCGTCAGCGCGATGATCGGCGAGCAGACCCGCGCCGCGCGCGCGCGTGTGGTGCTGGATAACCCGCTGCTGGCCTGGCGTCCAGGCCTGTTTGTCGATGTCGACGTGGTCACCGGCGAGGCCGAAGTGCCGGTAGCGGTGGAAAAGGAAGCGCTGCAAGTCCTGAACGGCACGCAGGTGGTGTTTCAGCGCAGCGGCCAGTCGTTCACGCCGGTGCCGGTAACGGTCGGCCGGTCCGACGGCAAGCTGGTGGAGATCACTTCCGGCCTGCGCAAGGATGCCCGGTACGCCGCCGCCCACAGCTTCACCATCAAGGCTGAGCAGGGCAAGGGCGCTGCCGAACACGAAGATTAAGGAGCCGCCATGTTAAGCAGAATTATCCAGGCCTGCATTGGCCACCGCTGGCTGGTCATGTTCTCCGTGCTGGCGATGGCCGTGCTGGGGGCCGTCAATTACAAGAAGCTGCCGATCGATGCCGTGCCGGACATTACCAACGTCCAGGTGCAGATCAATACTGCCGCCGCCGGCTATTCGCCGCTGGAAGTGGAGCAGCGCATCACCTTCCCGATCGAATCGCTGATGGCCGGCTTGCCGCGCCTCGAGCAGACCAGGTCATTGTCGCGCTATGGCCTGTCGCAGATCACGGTGGTATTCAAGGATGGCACGGACATCCATTTCGC
>JBCNOP010000142.1:0-13807 GCA_039593775.1 Pseudoduganella sp. | reverse complement strand
GGCAAAGTGCTCGGCATCGAGATCATGAGCTACCGCGAAACGCATGGCGGCCAGGTGCGCGAGCAGGCATGGCGCAAGCAGTTCGTGGGCAAGACGGTTTCCGATCCCTTCAAACTGGACCAGGACATCCAGAACATCAGCGGCGCCACCCTGTCGTGCCGCAATGTGATGGATGGCGTCAAGCGGCTGCTGGTGGTCCAGCAGATGTTCCTCAAGGCTTGATGGATGCAGGTGCGATGGATGTAGTACGCCGCATGCGCCCTGCATTGGGCACGTTCGTCGAGGCGGGCGCCAGCGCCAGCGCGGGCCTGCCCGCCCTCGACACGGCCTTCGCCAGCCTGGCCCTGGCGCAGGAACGCTGGAGCTTCCAGGACCCTAACAGCGAACTGTCGCGAATCAACGGCAGCGACGGCGGCTGGGTCCCTGTGCATGGCGACACCGTTCGCCTGCTGCGCCTTGCACGCGGCCTGATGCTGGCCAGCGGTGGCTACTTCGATTTCACCGTTGGCGGTGCCCAGGTACGGCGTGGCAGCCTGCCCGATCATGGCGGCTTGCCTGCACTGGAACGCGGCACAGCGCACGACGTAGAGCTGCGTGCCGGCGCGGTGCGCTTGCAGCGGCCAGTGCGCCTGGTGCTGGATGGGATTGCCAAAGGCTTTGCCGTCGACCTGGCCTGCCGCGCCATGCGCCGAGCGGGCGCAGCGTCCGGCTGGATCAATGCCGGCGGCGACATCCGCGTTTTCGGCGACATTGAATTGCCGCTTGCCCTGCGCGGCGAAGATGGCGGCATACGTCCCCACGGCGTGCTGCGCAATGCCGCTTTCGCCAGTTCGCAGGTTGCCGCCGTGCGCGACGACTCCTTTCCCGCCGATATCATCGGGCCTGCCTGGCTGGCGCCGCAGCCAGGGGTCTGGTCGGTGCTGGCCCGCAGCGCATGGCGCGCCGACGCATTGACCAAGGTCGCAGCCATTGCCCCCGGCGAAACGCGCGGCCCGCTGCTGGCGCGCCTGGGAGGGCAACTGGCATGAAAGGCTATCCACACTGGTTCCTGCGCGCGCTGATTGGCGCTTTGCTGCTGATGTTCGTTACGGGCCTGCTGCTGGCGCCGGGCACGCTGGTCATGCGCGCAGAGATGGACCTGCCCTGGCGCTTGCCTGGCAGCGCACGCGTCTACACGGCCATGCTGCATGCGGCTGGCGGCTTCGGCCTGGCGGCATTTACCGGTTCCTTATGGAGCCTGCACATGCGCGCAGGCTGGCGGCGCAAGAAACACCGCGGCAGCGGCTTGTTCCTCGGTTCCATGCTGGTGCTGTTGTGCATGAGCGCCGTGGCCATCTACTACCTCGGCGAAGAACAAGCGGGTACGATCGCAGCCCTGCTGCACCTGGCATTAGGCGTCATCCTGCTCGGACCATTTGGCTGGCATTGGCTGCGCGGATACCGCAGCCGGCACCACCATGGCCCGGCGCATTAGGCCAGCATCAGCCAGCCCAGTGCGATAAGGCTGAACACCGCAGCGAGCATGCCCAGGGTATTCTCCGAGCGCTCATCGGCGCTGGTCAACTTCCAAAGAAACTTCAGCATTATTCTTGTCCCCAACCGCGTCCCAACGCCATGCAGCCGTCAGGCGTACCTGCAGGTAATCGAGGAAGAGGCGCACCCGGAGCGGCAAGTTGCGGCCGTGCGGCAGGATCGCCTGCAGCGGCGCGGCCGGCATGCTGTAGCGTGGCAACAAGCGCTGCAGGCGCCCGGCCAGCAAGTCATCGCCTACATCCCAAATCGATTTTACTACCAAGCCTGCACCTTGCAGCGCCAGCACGTGCGCGGCCTGGCCGTCATTGGTGAGGAAAGTTGCGGCCACGCGCACGCTGGCGGCATGTTCGCCTTCAAAGCGCCAGTCGACGCGACGGGCTTCGCCGATCACGATGCAGCGGTGACCAGTTAACTCAGCAGGATGTGCAGGGCTGCCGTGCTGCTGCAAGTAGAATGGCGCGGCGCACAGCACACGGAAATTCGGCGCCAGCCGGCGCACGACCAGGTTGGGATCTGCCACGCTGCCGAAGCGGATTGCCAAATCCTGCCCGGTCTCCAGCAAGTTCACCACCGTATCGGTCAGCTCGAGCTGCACCTGCAGGCCGGGATGCTGTCGCTGGAAATCGGCGACGATAGGCACGATGTGCTGGCGCCCCAGTTCGGAGGGTGCGCTCAGGCGCAGCAGGCCCTCCACTTCGCGCCGGCTGTGCGCCAGCAGGGACTCGGCCTGTTCCACCTCCTCCAGGATGCGCAAGACGCGCGCATGGAATATTGCCCCATCGGCCGTCAGCGCCTGGCGCCGGGTCGTGCGCTGCAATAGCCGCACTCCGACGTTCTTCTCCAGCTGCGCCAGGCGCTTGCTCACCACCGACAGCGGCAGCTCGAGTTCGCGCGCAGCGGCCGACATGCTGCCCGCGGCAACGATCCGCGCAAATGCCCTGAGCGCCGGCAAGTCATCAAGCATGGGTTAATTCTCTCCAAACTGGAAAATATGTATTCGTCGCTGGCGGCTATTTTAGCAACTCCCTAGCGAATAGCATGAATTCCTTTCCAAAGGAGATAATATGAAATACCTGACCACCCTGCTGCTGGCTGCCCTCCCGATGGCCGGCGCCCACGCGACGGACACACAACTGGTCCGCCCGCGCACCCAATTCGTCGATCCCTCGCTGCCGGCCGCGCAGGCCGAAGCCAGCGTGCTGGCGGCCCGCCGCTACGCATCGTTCTGGAACAATGGCGACGAAGCGCTGGCCCGCGCCGCGCTGGCGCCGGACTTCACCGACCGCACCCTGCCACCTGGACGCGCCCAGGGCTTGCCAGGTCCGCTGGCTGCTTCCGCCTTCGTCCGTGCCGCCGTGCCCGACATGCGCGCCGACATCGAGCAGCTGATCGTCAGCGGCGACCGTGCAATCGTGCACCTGCGCTTCCAGGGCCATTTCACCGGCAGCTTCAAGGGCGTGCAAGGCAAAGGACAGGCGATCGATTTCATCGCCACCGATATCTACCGCGTTGCCGACGGCCGCATTACCGACAACTGGCACATCGAGGACAACCTCGCCTTCCTGCGCCAGCTTGGCGTCATTGGAGACTAAGCCATGCCTGCAAAAGAAAGTCTTTCGCGCCGCCGCTTCATGGCCCAGTCAGGGATCGGCGCGCTTGCGGCCGCCGGCATATTGGCCCGCCGCGACGCCGTCGCCGGAGTGCAGCCAACGCCTGGCGATGGCCCCTTCTGGCCGAATGGCGCCCGGCTGGTGATTTCCATTTCAATGCAGTTCGAGGCCGGTGGCCAGCCAGCAAAGGGCACCGACAGCCCTTTCCCGAAAATCGATTTCCCTGCCAGCGTTCCCGACGACCTGGCGGCCAATACCTGGTTCGCGTACGGCTACCGCGAAGGTATTCCGCGCATGCTGGACCTGTGGGACCGGCATGACGTCAAAGTCACCTCGCACATGATCGGCGAGGCAGCACGCCGGCATCCCGGCCTGGCGCGCGAGATCGTGCGGCGCGGCCACGAAGCGGCTGCGCACGGGCCACGCTGGAGCCCGCAGTACGCCATGGGCCGCCAGCAGGAACGCCAGTTCCTGCGCGATGCTGCCAGCATGGTGCGGCAAGCGACCGGCCAGCAGCCGGTGGGCTACAACTGCAACTGGCTGCGCCGCAGCCCGCAAACGCTGGAACTGCTGCAGGAACTGGGCTACCTGTACCACATCGATGACCTCAGCCGCGACGAACCGTTCATCGAGCAGGTCAACGGCAAGGACTTCGTCGTCGTGCCCTATACCCTGCGCAACAACGACATCCTGCTGGTGGAAGGCCGCAATTACTCGCCCGGCCAGTTCCTGGACCAGGTCAAGCTGGACTTCGACCAGTTGTACAGCGAGGGCGCGTCGCGCCGGCGCATGATGTCGATCAGCGCACATGACCGCATCAGTGGCACGCCGCAAATGGTGCGGGCCTGGGACGAATTCCTGCGCTACGCGAAGTCGCACCCGGGAGTGGCCTTCATGCGCAAGGACGATATCGCCCGCTACGCGCTGGCCAGCCCGCTGACCGTGCGCGAGACGGAAACGATCTGAAATCAGGCCAGCAACTGCTGGCGCGGGCCGGATGGCAGGCTTGGGAAGGTGCGCGCCAGCGCAGCATCGGGCAGGCGCAGGTGGCGCTCCGCGATGTGGGCCAGCACATGGCGGAAATCGGTAGTGACAGGCAGGTCGCGCCCTTCGTTCAACTGGGCGTCGGCCAGGCCTTTCCATTCACCGGCTACCTTGCCGCCCTGTACCTTCCCGCCCAGCAGCCACATGGCATTGCCATGGCCGTGGTCGGTGCCGCGATTGCCGTTCTCGCGGGCGGTGCGGCCGAATTCGGACATCACCACGATGACCGTGTCGTCGAACAGCGGGCCAAGACGCTGCGCCAGCGTGGCCAGTCCCTGCCCCAGCGGCTGCAGGCGGTTGGCAAGCTGGCCGGTGCCAGCCCCCTGGTTGGCGTGGGTATCCCATCCGCCCAGCGCGATGAAGGCAAGCTGGATGTTCGGGTTGTTGCGCATCAGCGTGGCGAGCCTGCCGGCATCGTCGGGGAAACCATTCGGCAGCGGCGCCCCGTTATCGGCAGCCTGCATCTCGGACATCATGCCGCTGTTGGCCGCTGCCATCACTTCCTCATGCGCCTTGCGGCCGGCCTGGTACACCTTGCCGTAGCGCTCATTGCCGGCATATAGCGCATCGAAGGCTTTCGCGATTTGCGGCCGGTCGAGCGGCGTGGAACGGATGCCGGCCGCGCCGTTGGCCAGATTGGTCGCCGGCAGTGCACCGGACAGCACGCGTGGCATCACGGGGCCGATACTGAGCGCCCGCGTCGGCGTGGTGTCGCCCGGCAGGCCGCCAAGCAAGCGGTTCATCCAGCCATCCTGCGTGCTCTTCACGCCCGGCGTGGCCGACTCCATATAGTCTTGCGCGTCGAAGTGGGAACGGCTGGCATCCGGCGAACCGCTCGCGTGCACGAAGGCCAGCTTCTTTTGCTCCCACAGCGGCAGCAAAGGCGCCAGCGCGGGATGCAGGCCAAAGTAGCCGTCCAGGTTCAGCGCCCCTTCGTCCGTGCCCGGCCTGGCCAGCGCGATATTCGGGCGCAGGCGCGCATATTCAGGGTCCGCTACGGGGGCGACTACGTTCATGCCGTCGACCGCGCCGCGCAGCATGACGACGATCAGTTTTTTCGCAGTTGGCGATGTGCTGCCAGGGGCCATCGTCGCCGCCCAGGCATGGGGGCCGAGCGGCAGCATCAGGCCGGCGCTGGCGGCAAAGGCATTCAGGAATTGGCGTCGTTGCATGGCGCGCTCCGTTAGTGTTGCATGAAGTCCGGGCTGCCGAGCAGCATGGCGGCGCGCAGGCGCTCGTTGCTGTCTGCGACCAGGGAAGCGGTCTGTTTCGAGACCGATTGGCCGAGTGCCTCCTGCACCTTATCGGCATCGGCAGCGGAGGAAAGCGCCAGCGCGTAGCTGATGCGGCGGCTCAGGCCATCGGGGTTGAGCCAGGCCCCTTCCGTATTCTTGTAGCCGTCCGGGGTCTGGCAACCGTACAGCGGCATGCCCAGGCGGTTCAGGATGGCAACCAGCGGTTTCACTTCAGGCATCGGCATGGCGGCGGCGCGCGAGGCGGACACCACGTACTGGTAAGGCGTCTTGAACTTGGCGCCGGCATACTGCTGGTCCATGAATTCCGGGCTGGAGAACAGGGTGCGCAACACGGAGCGGATGTCGCCCCTGCTGGCGACCCAGGTTTGCGCCATGCGCTCGACCAGGGCCGGCGGCGGCTGGTCGGCTACGAAATACTGCGCCAGCTTGCTGCTGATATGGCGCGCGGTGGCGGGATGCACTGCCAGCACGTCCAGCGCATACTCGCCTTCCGCCTCGCCGCGCGCGGTGACCGGCTTGCCCAGCCAGGTCTTGGCGCCGTTGTCGTGGCGGCGCGGGTCGAAGGCAAACTGGGCGTCGCGCTTGGGGCGGTAAGTCCAGCCGGTCAGCATGCGCGCCAGTTCGGTCACGTCTTTTTGAGTATAGCCGCCATCCACGCCAAGGGTGTGCAGCTCCATCAGCTCGCGCGCATAGTTTTCATTCAGGCCGCCTGCCTTCGACACCCAGTTGTCCAGGTAGAACAGCATGGCCGGGTGATGGGCCGTGGCGCCCAGCATCTGGCGGAAGGAGCCGAACACGTAGGGGCGTATCGCATCGCGCTCGTAACTGGTGACCAGGGCGCGGTCCTGGCCTTTGCCGGAAAACACATTGAAATGGTTGTACCAGAAGTCGACCATGACCTCTTCCAGCTGGCGCGGACTCTCGATGGCGCGCAGCAGGCGCGCTTCGGCAGCCTCCGATGCCATCTGCTGCACCACTTCGCGGCGTTCACCCTGCTCACCATTTCGTGCCTCCTGGAATCGTTCCAGGGCTTCGCCAGCGCTCATTTTCAGCGTTTCCAGCTTGTCGAGGCGCTGGGCCAGCGCCGCGGGCAGGGGCGGCGGGCTGAGTTGCTCATCAATATATGCCTGCACGCCAGCCTGGCGCACCCGTTCTATATCGCCGGGCCGCGGCCCGTAGGCCAGCCGGTTCAGCACATGGATAGCAGCCGGCTCGCCAGCCAGCGGCGCCGCCCACAGGGCAGCTTGGGGTAGCGCCGCAAGCACGGCACCGAGTATCCAGCCTCGCATGATGTCGTCCCAATACAATGTTTTCCGGGACTTTCTTTATACGCTAGGCGCCGAATTGAGGGCAAAGACTCCTTTGTATCAGGATGTTAATTGTTTGATTTATATGCTCTAATTCACGTTGCGCAAAATGAAAGGACGGCATGAAGAAATATCAGGTCCCGCTATCGGTGGCGGCCATGCTGGCGCTCAGCGCCTGCGGCATCACCGGACCGGCGAACAAGGTCGCGGCGGATGCGCCGCAACAATGGCAGGCGCCCCTGCCGCACAACGGCAGCACCGGCGAGCTGGCCAACTGGTGGCAGCGCCAGTCCGACCCGCTGCTGGTGCAGTTGATCGAAGCCGCACAGGCGGCCAGCCCCACCATCGCCAGCGCCCAGGCGCGCTTCGCCGCAGCCAGTGCCGAGCGCACCGCCGCCAGCGCCGCCCTCGCTCCCTCGCTGACTGGCGTGCTGACCTCTACCCGCATGAGCCAGCAGTCTGCCAATACGCCAAGCAATACCACCACCCAGCTGCTGGCCCAGGCCCAGTGGGAGATCGACCTGTTTGGCGGCGGCCGCGCGCGCCGCAAGGCGGCTATTGCACGCCATGAAGGCGCCCAGGCCGGCTGGCACGAAGCGCGCGTCAGCGTTGCGGCCGAAACGGCCAACCAGTATTACAGCCTGCGCGCCTGCGAAAAACTGCAGGAGGTGACGCGCCTGGACGCGGCCTCCCGAGCCCATACCGCGCGCCTGACGGATATCACGACCAAGGCCGGTTTCCAGTCGACTGCTGCCAACGCCCTGGCGCGCGCCAGCGCCGCCGACGGCAATAACCGTGCGGTAGCCCAGCGCGCCGCCTGTGACAGCGAGCTGAAAGTGCTGGTGGCACTGACCGCCATCCCGGAACCGGACTTGCGCGCACGCCTTGCCGACAGCGCAGCCACTGCCGTGCTGTCGCCGGCCGCAGGCGTCGCCATCGATTCAGTGCCGGCCCAGGTGATCGGCCAGCGGCCGGACGTGTTCAACGCCGAGCGCGAAGTGGCGGCAGCAAGCTATGACGTCGCCAGCGCACGCGCCGAGCGCCTGCCGCGCCTGGGGCTGTCCGGCTCCATCGGGCGCGGCCGCCTGCACGCCGACGGCCAGGACATCACTGCCAACGTCTGGACCATCGGTCCGCTGCAAATGACCTTGCCGATCATCGACTGGGGCGTGCGCCGCGCCAATGTGGACGCTTCGCGCGCCCGCTACGACGCCGCTGTCTCAAGCTACAAGGCCAGCGTGCGCCAGGCCGTGTCGGAAGTCGAACAGGCACTGGTAGCGCTGCAAAGCACCCAGGAGCGCGCCGAAGATGCGCAGACCGCGCTGGAAGGCTACCGCACCTTCTTCACCGCGACCGAAGAACGCTACAAGAACGGGCTGGCCAGCCTGCTCGAACTGGAAGACGCCCGCCGCACGCGGCTGGCAGCAGAAAACACAGTCGTGAACCTGCAGCGCGAACGCAGCGCTGCCTGGATCGCCCTGTACCGTGCAGCAGGTGGCGGCTGGACCGCGCCTGCCGCGCAATGAGATTGGATAACTTATGAAACCACTGCACCGCACTCCCTCCGCCGTCGCCGCCATTGCCGTTGCCACTGCCCTCGCCGCCCTGGCGCAGGCGCCGTCCGCCATGGCCGAAGACAAGAAGCCTGCCGTCGCCAAGCCTTCGCTCACCGTCACCACCGTTCGCCCCGAGAAAACCAGCCTGCCGATCCGCCTGACCGCCAACGGCAACGTCGCCGCCTGGCAGGAAGCCATCATCAGCAGCGAATCGAACGGCTTGCGCCTGTCTGACGTCAAAGTGAACGTCGGCGACGTAGTTAGCAAAGGCGAAGTGCTGGCAGTGTTTGCGCCGGAGACGCCGCTTGCCGAAGTCGCGCAAGCGAAGGCGGCATTGATGGAAGCGGAAGCCGCTGCGGCGGAGGCCAAGGCCAACGCCGACCGCGCACGCTCGATCGAGGACACCGGCGCCCTGAGCGCCCAGCAGATCAGCCAGTACACCACGGCCGAAGCCACGGCCAAGGCACGCGCGGCCTCCGCCAAGGCCATGCTGGCTTCGGCCGAACTGCGCCTGCGCTACACCAGGGTTGTCGCACCCGACGCGGGCGTGATCTCGGCCCGCAGTGCCACCGTCGGCGCTGTCGCCGCCCCCGGCACGGAATTGTTCCGCATGATCCGCCAGGGCCGCCTGGAGTGGCGTGCCGAAGTCACCGCTGCCGACCTGCGCAACATCAAGGTGGGGGGCAGCGCCGTCGTCAAGGCCGCCAATGGCAGTGAACTGACCGGCAAGGTGCGCATGGTGGCGCCGACCATCGACCCGCAAACCCGCTCGGCACTGGTGTACGTCGACCTACCGCCGAACAACGGCAAGCAGGCGCCGTTCAAGGCCGGCATGTTCGCCACTGGCCAGTTCGAGCTGGGTGCCTCCGACGCGCTGACCGTTCCGCAGCAGGCAATCACAGTGCGTGATGGCTTCAGCTACGTGTTCCGCCTGAACCAGGACCAGCGCGTGAGCCAGGTCAAGGTGCAGCCGGGCCGCCGCATTGGCGAGCGCATCGAGGTGCTGTCCGGATTGGCGCCTGACGCGCAGATCGTGGCTGCCGGCGCCGGCTTCCTGAACGACGGCGACCTGGTGCGCAATACCGGCGCGCCGGCGCAAGCCGCTACGGCAACCAAGCCGGCACGCTAAGGAGGCGCCGTGAACTTTTCAGCCCTCTCAATCAAGCACCCGGTTCCGGCGATCATGCTGTTCATCCTGCTGTCGCTGGCGGGCTGGATGGCCTACCGCGCCAACCCGGTGCAGGACTTCCCGGACATCGAACTCCCGATCGTCACCGTTTCAGCTTCCCTGCCAGGCGCCGCGCCGGCCCAGCTGGAAACCGAGGTAGCGCGCAAGATCGAGGATTCGGTCGCCACGCTGCAAGGCGTGAAGAACATCTACGCCAAGGTACTGGACGGCACGGCCACGATTACCGTCGAATTCATCCTCGAAAAGAACCTGTCCGACGCCGTCAATGAAGTACGCGACGCCGTGACCCAGGTGCGCGCCGATATGCCCGGCGAGATGCGCGACCCGGTGGTCAGCAAGGTTTCCACCGCCGGCCGCGTAATCCTGGCCTTTACCGTCACACCGAAGCAAGGCACGAAGATCGACGACGCAGACCTGAGCTGGTATGTGGACAATACGGTCTCCAAAAAGCTGCTGTCGGTGCCCGGCGTTGGCGCAGTGAAGCGGGTCGGCGGCGTAAGCCGCGAAATCCGCGTCGAACTCGATGACGAACGCATGGCGGCCCTGCGTGTCTCCGCGCTGGACGTGTCGCGAATGCTGCGGCAGGTGCAGAAGGAAGCACCGGGCGGGCGCGGCGACATCAGCGGCGCCGAGCAATCGGTGCGCACCATCGCCACGGTGAAGAGCGCACAAGAACTGTCGCAGATGGACATCCCTCTGGGCGACGGCCGCCACATCCGTCTGGACCAGGTAGCCAACGTCACCGACACCATTGCCGAACCGCGCTCCGAAGCGACCGAGGACGGCAAGAAAGTCGTCGCCTTCGAAATCTTCCGTACCAAGGGCGCCAGCGAAACCCAGGTTGCCGCCGATGCGCGCGCAGCGGTAGAAGAATTGCGCAAGGCGCATCCAACCATCGACATCACGCAATCGATCGACAACGCCGAACCGGTGGCCGAGAACTTCGCCGGTTCGATGGAACTGCTGTACGAAGGCGCGATTCTGGCCGTGCTGGTGGTGTGGTGGTTCCTGCGCGACTGGCGCGCTACGCTGGTGGCTGCATCGGCGCTGCCGCTGTCCGTGCTTCCGGCCTTCCTCGGCATGTACTGGATGGGCTTCACGCTGAACACCGTGACCCTTCTCTCGCTAGCGCTGGTGGTCGGCG
Organism: Pseudoduganella sp.; assembly: GCA_039593775.1. Classification (GTDB taxonomy): domain Bacteria; phylum Pseudomonadota; class Gammaproteobacteria; order Burkholderiales; family Burkholderiaceae_D; genus Rugamonas. The sequence goes on along the minus strand of JBCNOP010000142.1, from coordinate 3,168 downwards.
TGCTGGTGGACGATGCCATCGTGGAAATCGAGAACATCGAGCGCCACCTGCACATGGGGAAAACGCCGATGCAAGCGGCGCTCGAAGCGGCCGACGAAATCGGCATGGCGGTGATTGCCACCACCTTCGCCCTGGTTGCCGTGTTCCTGCCGACCGCCTTCATGGGCGGCATTCCCGGCAAGTTCTTCAAGCAGTTCGGCTGGGCCGCCGTGCTGGCCGTGCTGGCCTCGCTGGTCGTGGCGCGCTTGCTGACGCCGATGATGGCAGCCCACCTGCTGAAGCAGACCCACAAGCCGCAGCAGGCAGACGGCTGGATCATGCAGCGCTATATGAAAACCATGCGCTGGTGCCTGAACAACCGCGGCAAGACCGCGCTGGCGGCAGGCGCCTTCTTCGTCGGTTCGATCATGCTGGTGGGCCTGCTGCCAACCGGCTTCGTGCCGCCGGCCGACCGTGGCCAGACCATGGTCAACCTGGAACTGCCGCCGGGCTCCACGCTGGCCGAGACCCGCGCCATTGCGGAACGTGCGCGCCTGGCCATCATGGAAGTCAAGCCGGTGACCCACGTGTTCAGCTCGATCGGCGGCGGCTCTTCGGGCGATGCCTTTGCCCCGGGCGCTGCAGCAGAAGCGCGCCGTGCCGTGCTGACCATCACCACCAAGCACCGCAACGACCGCAAGGAGTCGATGCCCCAGATTGACGACATGATCCGCGAAAAGCTGTCCGCCCTGCCCGGCGCCCGCTTCACCGTGGGTCCTCCAGACACTGGCGTGAAGATGCAGCTCGTGCTGCGGTCGGAAGATCCGGTGGCGCTGATCGATTCGGCGCGCAAGGTGGAACGCGACCTGCGCACCCTGCACGGCATCGGCAACGTGACTTCCAGCGCTTCGCTGGTGCGTCCCGAAATCATCGTGCGTCCCGACTTTGCCAAGGCTGCCGACCTGGGCGTGACCGCCAATGCCATCGGCGAAACGGTGCGCGTGGCCACTGCCGGCGATTACGACTTCGAACTGACCAAGATGAACCTGGCCGAACGCCAGGTGCCAATCCGCGTCAAGCTGCCGGACAGCGTGCGCGCCGACCTTGACGCCATCGGCCGCCTGACCGTCCCCGGCCGCAATGGCCCGGTGATGCTGGCCAATGTTGCGACCATCACGATGGAATCCGGCCCGGCCCAGATCGACCGCCTGAACCGCAGCCGCAACGTGACGCTGGACGTGGAGCTGGGCAGCCGTTCGCTGGGTGAACTGGACGAAGAAGCACGCCAGCTGCCGTCGATGAAAAACCTGCCGCCAACCGTGACCCGCGCAGAGCTGGGCGACACGCAGGAAATGCAGAACCTGTTCGCCAGTTTCGGCATCGCCATGCTGATCGGCGTGCTGTGCATTTACGGCGTTCTTGTGCTGCTGTTCCACGACTTCCTGCAGCCGCTGACCATCCTGGCCGCGCTGCCGCTGTCGATTGGCGGCGCCTTCGTCGCCCTGCTGGTGACCCAAAAGGCACTGTCGATGCCGTCCATGATCGGCCTGATCATGCTGATGGGGATCGTGACCAAGAACTCGATCCTGCTGGTCGATTACGCCATCCTGGCCCGCGCCGAAGGCATGAGCCGCTTCGATGCGCTGGTCGACGCCTGCCACAAGCGGAGCCGCCCGATTCTGATGACGACCATTGCGATGGGCGCCGGCATGATGCCGCTGGCCATGGGCTGGGGCGCCGACCCGAGCTTCCGTTCGCCGATGGCGATTGCGGTGATCGGCGGCCTGATTACTTCCACCCTGCTGTCGCTGCTGGTGGTGCCCGCCGTGTTCACCTATGTGGACGATGCTGAGCACCTGATCAAGCGCCTGGTGCACAAGCTGCGCAAGCCGCACAAGCATGCGCCGGCGCCAGTCACCGAATAAGGAGCCTGCCATGAAAGTCCGCGCCATCGAAATCGGTCCAGCCCGCGTCGCCTGCCTGCGCCACACCGGCCCCTTCGGCCCGGCGCTGGGGGAATTCTGGCGCGACGTCGTCGCTCCATGGCTGCACGCCAATGGCCTGATGGGGCGCGTCACCTACGGCGTGGCGATGGACGATCCAGCGAATACGCCACCCGAGAAGTGCCGCTATGACGCCTGCGTCGAAATCGGCCACAATGACCCGGCGCCGCCGCCAGCTGCCCTGGGAACCATCCCCGGCGGCCGCTACGCGGTGGTGGAATACTACGGCACGCCGGCCGGCATTGGCGAAGCATGGCATGCCTTTTACAGCGAGGGGCTACGCGCAGCGGGCCTGGCAGCCCGCCACGGCCCTTGCTTCGAGCGCTATGCGGCCGACTTCCGCGCAGACCCGCAAACGGGCGAATTTGCCTGCGAGCTGTTCATTCCAATCGACTAGGAAACAATGCAATGAGCGCCCAGCCAGGCCATGACAGCGACCACCTGCGCTTCCACCGCGAACACGAGCACCTGAGCAAGACCTTTGGCGCGGACACCTTCGGGCTGAAAGCGGAAGCATTTGCGCGCTTCTTTGGCACACCACTGTTCCTGGGAGCGCAGACTCTGATCGTCGCTGTGTGGATCGGTGCAAACCTCTGGGGATTCACGCATTTCGACCGTTACCCCTTCATCCTGCTGAACCTTGCATTCAGCCTGCAGGCCGCTTATGCAGCGCCGCTGATCCTGCTGGCGCAGACCCGTCAGGCCGAGCGCGATAAAGCCCATAACGATGCCGATGCCCGTCACCGCGAGGCGCTGGCGCAGCAGGCAGCGCGCCATACGGCACAGATGATGGAGCTCCTGCGCCAGAATACCGAACTGACGGAGACCACCAAGCAACTGGTCGAACGCATCGACAAATTGACGGCGGAAGTGCACGGCCACTTGCTGCCCAGCCGTTCGGACGTCCAATAGCGAACGCACGGCTTCACACCAAACACATACTCACCGCATATTGATTAGCCAGAATTGCGCTTCCACCATCCACAACCGGAAGCGCAATGCCAGCAAATCCCACCGCTGAAGACCTGCCATCCCCCCGCCGCACGCCCAACGGAACCATCGCCTTCATCGCGCTGTTCGGGGTGGTGCTGCCGGTAGCCGCACTGCTGTTTGAGTCCATCACCGGCATGTGCCGCAAGATCTTCTTCGATCCCCTGCCCACGCCGTTTCACTTCATCCTTTACGC
>JBCNOP010000141.1:0-13886 GCA_039593775.1 Pseudoduganella sp. | reverse complement strand
ATCGTGCCATCGTTCAGCACCGTCACTTCAAAGTCGCCTACATTCATGCGGTAGAAGCCTGGTGCCTGGGTCTTTGCCATCGGCGCTGCAGCGTGGGCGGCGCCTGCAATAGCGGCGATTGCAAACGGTACGGCGAGCTTTTTCAGGATCATTCGATCTTCCTCTTCTTAGTTGCCAAAACGCTAGATTAGCGTAAACGGCAACTACATGCTCGTCGGTACCCGCAGCATAACGGACACATCCGGCGTATCCCGCGTCAGCCCTGCTCCCACAGAGACATTGACTGTCTGTTTCGCATTCAGCCGGTAGGAAAAACCGACCAGCAAAGTACCCAGCTGGGTGCGAACCGAACCTGGCGCAGGCACGCCATTCTGCCGGGTGCGCGCAATCGAGCTGTGGTCATAGCCAAAGCTGAGGGAAGCCTTTTCGTTCAACGCCAGGCCGATGCCGAAGTTGATGCCCATGACCGCGCCCGGCTTCACGGTGCCGAGTGGCTCGCGCTCGCCGCCAAGCACCAAGCGGCTCAGGTTCTTCCGCTGGAAGTTATGCAAATAGCTGACGCTGCCAAACAGCACGGCAGGATCGGTGGGATACAGCCAGGTCAGGCTCGGCTGCAAGGCATAGAAACCCGAGCCCGTCGGCAAGTCCAGCGGCAAGCCGGTACCAGTCACGTTCTCGCCAATACAGCGCCGCACGCAATCGGTCACGACTTCGAACGGATCGCGGCCGGTACGGGTCTTGAAGCGCAGGCCCGCTACGTAATACGGCTTGTCGGCACCGCCGTCGTTGAGCTGGTGGCGCAGCGAGAGCTCGACGTCGCCCACGCCGTGGCCGCTGACATCAAAAACCTTCTCCACCGCAGAACCGGTGAACACTTCGCGGCTGACGGTTGAATCGGAACGATAAATGTAGGGCAGGCGCAGTTCGAGCTCGGTGCGGTTGCTCAAGCCATAGCGCCCGCTCAACGTGGCAGTGCTGGTGTTGCGCTTGATCTCGCGCACGTCGATCAGGCCGATCAGCAAGGCGGGAATGATGGTGTAGCCCACCAGCGCGACGCGGTTGCTGGACGAATAGCCGAACTGGAAGGCCGGTTCGAGCACCAGTTTTCCGCGGCCGGTCAGCACGCCGGGGCTTTCAAAGATTGGCGCCACTTCCGGCGGCTTGGTGTCGCGTTTGGGCGGCTGGCCGACGGCCAGCGCCGGCTGCCCCGCCCCACCAGGCGTACCGGGCCCGGCTGGCGCCGACATCGGCGCTTGTCCGGGCGGCGGGACGTTGGGCTGCGGCTGGCTTTGCGCCGCGCCTTCACCTGAGCCGGCCCTTGCGCCACCGGTGCCGCGCGCAGACGCCAGGCGTTCCTCCGCCACCTGGCGCCGCAAGTCCTCCAGCAAGGCCCGCTGTTCGGCCAGCGCCTTCTTCAACTCCGTCAGCTCGGCCGCCAGTTCTGCGTTGCTGCGCTGTTCCGGCAGCACTTGCGCCAGCGCCGACTGGCTCGCAAGGACCAGCATCCCGGCCGCGAATTTCTTTGAAAGCATCGCTCCCTCCCTAGCGGGGCACAACGACGTTCGATAAGGCCTGGCGCAGGCTGCCCTCCAGGTTCATGCTTTTCAGCGTCGACAGCGCATTGACCGTAAGGTCGATGGTGGTCAGGCTGCGAATCATCTGGCCGCTTGTATTGTTCTGTACCAGAATTGGTGCCAATGCCGCAGCGGCATCCGGCGCATTGGCCAGCCGCGTCACGTCGGCCAGTTCAACGCGATTGCGCGCCACAACAACGCCGTTCACTTCGACCATGCGCTCCACGCCCAGCGCCACCAGCAGGCCGCTGCCGTTCTCGAAACCACCGCGCGCGTCTTCCAGCCGTGCCTCCGGCGCCGGAACCCAGCCCTCTGGCGGTCCCTGCGCCATGGCGGGCATTGCCAGCACCAGCAACAAGCCGGTACCGATTTCTCGCTTCATGCTGCGCTCCTCTCAAAAATCGCCGGCGCCCAATTTCGGCACCGTCACATCGCGCAGGCTGTCGCGCAGGATGCCCTCCGACAGCATCGCCTGGGGCGCCACGCGCCAGTCGGCCGTTTCATTGAAATGCGGCTTGCCGGGCCGGCCGTGGATCACGAACAGCAGGCGGTTCTGCCAGATCGCCTCAAAACCCTGGCGCGGCAAGGCGCGCGTGCCGCCGGCCGGATCGCCCAGCAGCACCCGCCCGCCCTGCATGCCCTTGATCACGACAAAATGGCGGTAGCCGTTGTCAGACACCAGCACGATCGCCGGCAAGCCGGCCTGCGCCAGCTTGTCCAGCGGCTGCTCGAAGCCATCTGCCGTGAAGCCGCGCGTGGCCAGGTAACGCTTCATGTCCAGCAGCGAAAAGCCTTCGCGCCGGATGCGCGGCTGGTCGCCGCGAACAAACATGTCACGGAAGATCTCCTGCTCCGTGATTGGAAAATCGTAGTGGTGGCTGAGCAAGGTCGCCAAGGCCGCCGAGCCACAGCTGAAATCGTATTGCTGTCGTACCGTCGTGCGGAAGCGCGCCTCTTTCAGGCTGGTCACCGGCAGGACAAAACTGGCGCCGCCGGCTGAAAAGTCGGCGGCCTGCGCGGCAAATGCCGGCAGCAATGCCAGAACGCTGATGAGGCCTCTCATTTGATCTGCACGTTGACGATGGTTGCGTTCTGGATCAGCACGTTGGCGCCCGAATTCTGGATCACCATCGGCATTCCCGACGCATTACTGAACGCACCGTCTGTCACGATATTGGCGCCGGTAACCACGTTCACCGCGCTATTGTTAGCCACAGTACCGGCCAGCTTCATATCGCTCCACGGCGCATCGCTGCCGCCGCGCATCTGTTCAAGGCGCTCATCCTGCGCGGGGCGCTCGTTGTCGGCCGCGGCCGGAAGCGCTTGCGGTGCGGGCCGCGCTTCAGGCGGGGACGGGCCCGCCGCAGCAGCCAGCGGGCCAAGCGGCAGCGCACCCACCCAAGGGGACGCCACCGCCAGGCCCGGCACCAGTGCGGCGCACAGGGCCAGGACTTGCACTGGCCTGCCTAAGCTTTGCATGATGCCGCGCGGCTTATTTGCCCACCGCCAGGTTGGCCTGCACGTTCACGCTTTGCTGCACCAGCGAAGACATGCCGTTGTTCTGGCTGATCACCATGATGCCCGCCGCCGACTGGCCGACGCCGCTCATGGTGTTCGACATGTCGAACGTGCCTGCAGTGACGTTATTGCTGCCGCCGGCCCCGCCGTTGCCGCCCGTGGCATTGCCGCCGGTCGCATTGCCCGCGGTGTTGGTGCCGCCATCGCCGCCCGCGCCGGCCACATTGCCTCCGCCGCCCGCGCCGCCTGCGCCGCCGTCACCGGCCGTGGCACTGCCATTGGTGGCAGAGCCTCCGGTGCCCGCCGCACCTGACCCGCTGCCACCTGTCGCTGCGCCGCCCGTGCCGCCGCCTGCTGCGCCACTCGATCCGGCAGTATTGCTTGCCAGGCCGCTGGAGCCGCCATTGCCGCCGTTGCCGCCCGCAGCGCCCGCGCCACCGGTACTGGTGCCATTGCCGCCAGCCGCACCGCTACCGCCTGCGCCGCCAGTGCCGGATGCGCCGCCTCCGCCAGTCGCAGCTACTGCACCGCTGCCGCCGCCAGCGCCCGAGCTGTTGGCACCTCCTGCAGCGCCATTGCCTGCGGTATTGCTTGCCGCAGCACCGCTGCCGCCCGCCGCACCGGCACCACCCGCGCCGCCTGCGCCACCGGTGCCGCCCGCGCCACTGGTGCCTGCGCCGGAAGCCGATGCATTGCCGGTATTAGCCGAACGGGCATCGGCCGAACCGGTCGTGCCGCCAGTGCTGTTCTGGTCTCCCATGCCGGGAATGGTCAGCGGCTCGGTACCGCTGGTGCCGTTCGAAGCGGTATTGCTGGAGCCCGCGCTGCCGCTTGATGCAGCGCCGCCAGCGGAAGTCTGCGTCGACGTCGAAGCACCGGTAGCAACGCTGCCGGTTGCACCTGCCATGCCGCCAGCGCCAGCAGCACCGCCAGCACCGCCTGCGGCACCCGCGCCGCCACTGGCCGCTCCGGTCGCACCGCCATCACCGCCGCGTGCACCAGTTGCAGCGCCAGACATGCCTCCAGCGCCGCTGCCCGCAGTGCCGACCAGGCCGCCGGCACCACCGGCCGCCGCACCACCTGCGCCACCGGCACCGCCTGCGCCAGCCACCACGACGCCGCCAGCGCCGCCAGCGCCGCCTTCACCGCCGCGCGCACCATCGCCACCGCGGCCGCTCGCGGCACCGGCTGCCAGGCCGCCGGCGCCCGTAGTGCCGCCAGTGCCGGCACCGGCCGTCGCTGCGCCGCCAGAGCCGCCGCCACCGCTGCCATTACCGCCAACAGCGCTGCCATTGAAGGCTACACCGCCAGCAGAACCTGCGGCACCGGCACCGCCGCTGGACGTGCCGCCTGCGCCGCCAGTGCCGCTTGCATTTCCGCCCACCGCGCCGCCGGCAGATGCGCCTGAGCCGGCACCGCCATTGGCATTGCCGCCATTGCTGGCGACGTTACCGATATTGTTGATCGTGTTGTTGGTGACAGTGCCGGTCAGCGTGCTGACTGCAGTTGCTGTCGAAGTATTGAACGCGTTGGTCATCGACGATGTCGCGGTCGCGCCGTTGTTGGCCGCTGCGGCACCGGCAGCGGCAGCATCGGCCGCGCCGGTGCTGTTGTTGTTGGCGTTGGCCTGGCTGCTGTCCTGTGTCGCCGTGGAATTATCGTTGGCCTGGGCGCCCGGTCCTGTCTGGTTCACGTTGGGCGGTGGTGGTGTCTCCTGCGCAAATGCACTCCCCATCGCCAGTGCGATGGCTGCTGCAAGCAAAGTTTTCTTCATCTCATCCTCGCTGATGTCGTGTTCTTCAAGTGCCCGCAAAGCTGGGGCCTGAACCGATATCGCAAGCTTGATGCCACCTTCACTAAGCTGTTGAAATTGCTCGACTTTGGTGCGGGACCACGGCAAGCAAGGGCTGTTTGCGCGAGCGGATTGTCACATGACTGTGACAGGCTTGAGCGCACCGCCTGCCTATCACCATAGGAGATAAAAGGACGCGCGGCATTGTCACATCTTTGTGACGCGACTGTTTGCGAGCTCAGTCTTCGTCGCGCCGCGACGGGCGCTGAATGCCGTGCTTCGCCATCAGCCGGTACAGCGTCATGCGCGACACGCCGAGATCGCGCGCCACCGACGTGATGCTGTGGCCCGCATCGATCCTGCCCTGCAGCGCCATCCGTTCGGCACCGGCACGCGCCGTGTCAAGGTCTTCGGCGGCAGCACAGCTGTCGCCTCCGTCCAGTTCAAGGTCGTGCGGCTGGATCAGGACGCCATCAGCCATCACGGCCGCACGCCGCACGCGGTTCAGCAGCTCGCGTACATTGCCCGGCCAGTCATGCGCACGCAGAGCCCGCAGCGCACTGTTGCTGAAACCACGTACTCGGCGCGCACGCTCAGTGGCGTAACTGTGGAAGACTTCTTGCGCCAGGGGTACCACGTCATCGCGCCGCTCGCGCAAGGCAGGCACCTGCAAGGTCAGGACATTGAGCCGGTAGAACAAGTCTTCCCGAAAAAGACCGCGTTCCACTGCCTCGCCCAGCTTGACGTGCGAGGCTGCAATCACGCGCGCATCGACCGGCACGCTGCGCGTCCCACCCACGCGGTAAATGGTTTTCTCCTGAAGGAAGCGCAGCAGGTTGGCCTGCAGTTCGAGCGGCAGGTCGCCAATCTCATCAAGGAAAATGGAGCCGCCGCTGGCGGATTCGATCAGCCCGCATTTACCGGCTCCGGCGCCGGTAAATGCCCCCTTCTCATAACCGAACAATTCGGACTGGACCAGCGAGGCCGGGATCGCGCCGCAATTGATGGGTACGAAAGGACCTGCGCTGCGGCCCGAATGTTCATGTATCGCGCGCGCCACAAGTTCTTTGCCGGTGCCGCTTTCGCCCCAGATCAGCACCGGCGCATCGGCGCCAGCCACTTTCAGTACCTGCTGGCGCAGCAGCGTAATCGCTGTGCTGTTCCCGGTCAGCCGCATCGACTGGCACTCTTCCGGCAAATGGCCGAGCCCGGAAAGCGCAGCCAGGCCAAGCGCATGCCCCAGCGTATGGCTGAGGCGTGCAGCATCGACCGGCCAGGTATGGAAATCAACGCAATGGTCGTGCACGAGCTGGCGGAAGGCCGCTTCTTCCAGTGCCTGCGGCAGGAAAACCGCTACCCAGCGCGGCCGGCTGTGACGGCGCAGGAAGTGGTCCAGCTCTGTGAGCGGGCCGCCCCAGTTGTCGAGCACCAGCAGGCCGACCGGGAAGTGCTGTTCACGCAAGGCCGCCTCCGCCTCGGCCAGGCCGGCCACGTGGCAGACGTCAAACGTCTGGTCGGCGGCAAGCAACGCCGCCGGCAGCGCTGCCGTTGTAGCAGCGACGCACAACACTTGCCTTGTCATAATTTCACCTTGCTGCCCGGATGACCGGCGGGATAGAATACCGCCGCACAATTTTTCGGCACCAAAAGTAACCAACAATTAATGGTGCCAATAAAACAATGGGGAAGGCATGGATCAATATAAGCTAGAGGCGGACAAACTGCCAACACTAAAGCAGCGTCTCGCTTTGCGCATGTTGCATGCATTCGGCTGGCAAATGAAGTTCAAGCCGCTGCCCGGGCCACGCGGCATTGCCGTGGTCTACCCGCACACCTCGAACTGGGACTTCATCATCGGCGTGCTCGGCAAATGGACGCTGGACCTGCCCTTCCGCTGGCTGGCCAAAGACAGCCTGTTCAAGATCCCCCTGCTGGGCCGCTGGTTCTACTACCTCGGCGGCGCACCGGTTGACCGCAGCGCGCCGCAAGGCCTGATCCAGGCCCAGGCCGATGCGATGATGAAGGAAGACTGGTACTGGGTCGGCATCACGCCGGAAGGCACGCGCGGCTACAAGCCCTACTGGAAAAGCGGCTTCTATCAACTGGCGCTGGCCGCCAAGGTGCCGCTGGTGCTGGTGTATATCGATTACCCGAACAAGACCCTGGGCCTGACCGAGCATGTCTGGCTGACCGGCGATGAAGAAAAAGACATGGCGGCCATTCGCGCCGGTTTCGATGGCCACCTTGGCAAGCATCCCGAGCTGATGGCGCCTATCGTCTTGCGCCAGCGCTGAAGCCGGCCACCTCCGCGTCCCCCTCCAGGCGCACCAGCGTGATGGTCTGCGCCTTGCCCGGCTCGAAGCGCAGCGCCGTCCCTGGTGCGATATCGAGCCGCATGCCATAAGCCTTCCAGCGTTCGAACTGCAACGCCGAATCGACTTCGAAAAAGTGGTAGTGGGAGCCAACCTGGATAGGACGGTTCCCCTGGTTTGTTACGGTCAGTGTAGTGCGATCAGTCATGTGACCTATATCTGCAAGACTCATGCCAGTATTTTCAAGTGGAATCTTTCACTTTTTCGCACCAGCATAATGCATTGCACCACACAGGTGCACTTATTCTTTCGGATATGGGCTCTTTCCGCCACTAGCGATGAACTCGTCGATGCGAGCCTGCAGCACCGGCAGCGGCACCGAGCCCAGTTCCAGGATCGTGTCATGGAAGGCGCGGATGTCGAACTTGCTGCCCAAGGCCTTCTCTGCCTTCTTTCGCGCTTCGAAAATCGCCATTTCGCCCAGGTAGTAGGACAGCGCCTGGCCTGGCCACGAAATATAGCGATCCACTTCGGTCATCACTTCGTGCGAGGACAGCGCGGTGTTCTCCATCAGGTATTTCTGCGCCTGTTCGCGCGTCCAGCCTTTCGCGTGGATGCCGGTATCCACCACCAGGCGCGACGCGCGCCAGGCCTGGTAGCTCAGCATCCCGAATACTTCATACGGGGTTTCGTAGATGCCCATCTCGGTACCCAGCCGTTCGGAGTACAGCGCCCAGCCTTCGCCGTAAGCGGATATGTAGGCATTGCGGAATGGCGGGCGGCCTTTCTGCTCCAGCGCGATCGGCATCTGGAAGGCATGGCCCGGCGCCGATTCATGCAGGGTCAGCGCGGGCAGCGAATACAGCGGCCGGGCTGGCAGGTTGTAGGTGTTGACCCAGTAACCGCCTGGGCCGCCACGGCCGGAGGTGTAGAACGGCGCAATCTCCGGCGCCACCGGAATGATGGCGAAGCGGCTGCGCGGCAGGCGGCCGAAGTAATCGGCGACCTTGCCATCGAATTTCTTGGCGATCCACGCTGCGCGCATCAGCAGTTCTTCCGGCGTCTTGGCGTAGAACTGCGGATCGGTGCGCAGGAATTGCAGGAAGGCCGGCAGGTCGCCTTTGAAGCCGACCTGCTTCATCACATCCTGCATCTCGGCGCGGATTTTCGCCATCTCGTCCAGGCCGATCTGGTGGATCTGGCCGGCGCTCAGGTTCGTGGTCGTGAATTCAACAATCTTTGACTGGTAATACGCCTTGCCATCCGGGTAGCTCTCGGCGGCCAGCGACTCCTTGGCTTTCGGGACATACTCCTCGCGCATGAATTTCAGCAGCTCGGCATGGGCCGGAATGACTTTTTCGCGGATTGCTTTCAGGCCTTCCGCCTTCAGCGCTTCCTGTTCCGCGGCCGGGATCACGTTCGGCATTTCCTTGAACGGCTTGAAGAACACCACGTCTTCCGGCTTGGCTTCGGTGACAGAGGTGATCGACTTGTCGCGGCCTTCCAGCGTGATCTTAGGCGGCGTGAAGCCACGCGCCAGGCCTGCACGCATATTCGTGATCTCTTCGCTGAAGTAGCGCGGCACGTCGTTCAGCTGCGCCACGTAGTTGCGGTAGTCTTCAACGGTGCGGAACGATTTGCGCGCTTCACCGGCCAGGTTGCCCCAGAACGAAGAGTCGGCGTTCAGCGGCTTTTCGTATTCGCGGAAGCGCTGGTTATCCAGCAGCGCCGCGACCTGCGCACGGTACACCTGGTAGTTGATGCGTTCCTTGTTCGAAAGCTGTTCCGGCTTGATGCTTTCGAGTTGGCGAAGCGTTTCTTCCCACTTTTTCTGCCGCTCCAGCTGCACCGCCAGGCTGACGTTCGGCAGGCGGCTCTCGACGCCGCGCACATCGTCCTCATCGTCTTCCAGCCTTTGCTGCAGGCGCCACTTCCACTCCGCCTTGTGGATGGCGGTGAAACGGGCGTCGGCACTACCGGGTTTGGCTGCTGCAAAGGATGGAGAACTGAAGGCTGCTGCGATGGCGAGTGCTGCGACAATCTGTTTCATGGTGCTCCCGAAGCTCAGGTTGGTAACGGTTCCGGGAGTGTACCTTACGGCCAAAGGCCCGGCGGCGTCAATGGCGGGATTGTGCCGGAACGTATCAGGCGACGCGCGGATTCAACCGAAGCGCCGGCGCCGCACCAGCATTGCTGCCAGCAGTCCCGCCAGCAGCACGATCACGCCGCCTGCGCCAAGCACCGCGCCCCGGTAGGCTTGCCACAAGGACGGCGGCTGGAACAGGATAGTCGCGCCGTTCAGCGGCGACGGGTCGATGTTCCAGCGTTTGAACTGGCGCCAGTCGTACAGGCTTTGCACCGGACCTACCGGCACCCTGGTGAGCGGGCCGCTGGCGGCCTGCCGCCCTTCGGCCACTGCCAGCACGGTCTCCGCCAGCTCGCGGCCGGACTGCCCCAGGTTGCGCACAGCGCCGCCCACCGCGCCCTCGCCCACCACGCTGTCGAACAGGGAAAACACTGGAACGTTCGCAGCCCGCATGGTGTCGCGCGCCGCATCAATGGTAGGCAGCGAATAGCCTTCGCGGTCGCGGTTGAACATGCCGGTCACCACCACTGTATCCGGCGTCAGGTTGCCGATGTAGCGCATCTGCTCGGCCCAGCTCATGTTCTGCAGGAACTCGACCTGCAAGCTGCGGAACCACGGCGCCAGGTCGACTTCCGCCTTGCGCTGAAATGCGCTGTCAGCCTCGCTGACGCCACCCGGTATCACCACGCGCCGGGTACGCGGCAACAGCTGCATGATCTCTTTAACGGTGGCGCCCAGGTCGGGCACGATGGCGTACAGGAACACCGGGCGCTTGCTGGCCGCCAGCTGCACTGTCGACGGCTCGCTGTCGGTCAGCAGCGGAGCCTCCGGCGCGATGTCGCCCAGTTCGCGCAAGACGAAGTTCAGCGCTGGCTGCTGGAGCGCGACCATGATATCGATGCGCCCTCCGCCATACTGCGCCATCAGCAAGGCGCGCCGCGCCGGCGCCACCATCCCGGCGTTAGGCTGCTCCTGATTCAGGAATTCGATATGGATATGATCGAGCGGGATACCGCTTTCGCGCAGGCGTTGCACGAAAGCGCCGGTGACGCGATCGATGCCAGGGCGCCCGGGGCCATATGAGTTGAGCAGCAGGACGTGGGCGCCTGTGGGGTCCGCGCCGTTCGCGGCCAGCGCCCACACGGCGAGCAGCAAACCGGCCCAGAATCGTTTGAAGGATATCCCGCTCATGTTGTTGCGATGATACCCAATCCAGCAACGACTGCAACTACCGCAACTTTTTGTCGGCGATGTCGATGCTGAGGAAAACTTCGCCGTTCAGCGTTTGCAGCAGGTCGGACTGGCGCAGGCGGTCCATTACCGGCCCTTTGACCTCGGCCAGGTGGAAGCCGATGCCGCGCCGCGCCAGGCTGGCGTTCAATTCGGACAGGGCGAACAAGGCCGACGTATCGATCGAACTGACCGCCGTCATCACCAGCACCAGGTTGCGTGCCGTCGGATGGCTGCGCAGTTCGTCTTCAATACGCTCCTGCACCGCTTCCACGTTACCGAAGAACAGGTTGGCATCGATGCGCAAGGCGAGCAGCTCGGGCCGGGTTTCGGCCGGATAGCGTTCGATATTGCGGAAATGCTCAGTGCCTGCGATGCGGCCCAGTACCGCGATATGCGGCCGGCTGGCGCGCCAGATCAGGGTTCCCATCGACAGCGCAACGCCCACCAGCACGCCCGCCTCCACGCCCAGCGCCACAACGCCGGCAGCACTGGCAAACCAGGCCAGCGCGTCGCCGCGGTCGTAACGCCACGCAGTACGCAACGTCCCCAGCTCCAGCATGCCCAGCACGGCGACGATGATGGTTGCGGCCAGCACCGGCATCGGCAGCAATGCCAGCCAGCCGGTCGGCGCTACCAGCGCCAGGGCCAGCAAGGCGGCCGTGATAATGCTTGCCAAAGGCGTCTGCGCGCCGGCGGCAAAGTTCACTGCGGAGCGCGACATGCTGCCGGTTACCGGGAAGGCGCCTGACAGCATGCTGGCCACGTTGGCCGCGCCGAGGCCAATCAGCTCGTGGTTGCTGACCAGCTTTTCATTGCGCTTCAAGGCCAGCGACTGTGCTGCCGACATGCTCATGATGAAGACCACGAAGCCAACCAGCAAGCCCGGTTGCACCAGTTGCTGCCAGTGCGCTTGCGACATGGCCAGGTTCAGTTGCGGCAGGCCGCTAGGTACTTTGCCGGTCGTTTTCACACCCATCGCTTCCAGTCCCAGCACCTGCACCAGCACCAGGCCAAGCAGCACGACCAGCATCGGCGCCAGGCGCGTCGCCATGTCGGCGCCCTTTGCTTTCATGCCGAAGGCGCGCAGCAGGCGTGCCAGGTGGCTGCGCGACAGCACCAGCAGGATCACCGAGCCTAGCCCCAGCGCCGCGCTGGGGCCGTGCCAATGCGGCAGTTCCCCGCCCAGCATGGGCTTGAGCTGGCCCCACGCGATCACCAGCGCGGATCCGACGGTGAAGCCGCTCATGACGGGACGGGAGAAGAAATTGGCCAGGAAGCCAAGGCGCAGAAGGCCGCACAGCAGCAGCACCGCGCCGGACACCAGTGCCAGTTGCGCCGCCAGCACCGAGTACAGGCCGGAACCAGCAGTCGCCATCGGGCCAATGATCGCCGCCGTCATCAGCGACACGATCGCCATCGGCCCCACTGACTGCGTCATGCTGGTGCCGAACATCGCGTAAACAACGGGAGGCAAGATGCTGGCGTATATGCCGGTCACCGGCGGCAGGCCAGCCACCAGCGCATACGCCATGCCTTGCGGGATCATCATCATCGCCACCACGATGCCCGCACTGATATCACCCGGCAGCATCGCGCGCCGGTAGTTTCGCAGCCAGGCCAGCATCAGCGGTCCTGTTCCAGCGAGGACAGCACGGCTGCCAGGATTTCGTCTGACTGCTTTTTATCCGCCACCGAACGGGCCAGCACCAGGCCGCCCACCATGGCCGCATAAGTGGCAATGGCGTCGCGCCGTGCCTGTTCGGGGTCGCCAGGCAGCGCCTGCGCCAGCGCATCGATTTGCGCCTTGAAGCTGTCGTCCATCGCTTGCCGCACTTCCGGCCCGACGCGCGAAACGTCAGGTCCGAGCGACGCCAGCGCGCAACCCTTGCCCGGGTTGTCGCGGTGCTTGGCTGTCAGGTACATATGCGCCAATGCGGCGCGAGGATTGGCCGGCTGCTCGCCCAGCAGCTCGTTCCAGCGCTTGGCGGAATTCTCCATCGCCTTGCCGAAAGCCTCTGCCAGCAAGTCTTCCTTGGAGGCGAAATGGCCGTAAAAGCCGCCGTGCGTCAGGCCGGCGCTTTTCATCAGGTCAGCCACGCCGATGCCGTCGTAGCCCTTCTCCCGGAAGAGCCTGGATGCCGTTTCAACAATGCGCTCGCGGTTCTGCGCCGCTTGTTCCCTGCTTACACGCATGATCTTCTCCTTGATTATTTTTATTATGGATGTAATATATCACACGTGGATGACGATCATCATCTATCTATCGTGCTTTGCGGCGGCTCGCGAGGGTGGGCTGCCGCCTTTTTAGCGGGCCATGGCCAATTCCACGCAGTTACGTCCTGCCCGCTTGGCCCGGTGCAGCGCAGCTTCCAGCCGGCTTACCAGTTCGGTCGCGCCTTCGTCCGGGGCGAGCTGGGCGACGCTGAAGCTGGCGGTGACGGTATCCCCGCCCGGCAGCTCGGTGGCAGCTATCGTTTCGCGCAGTTCTTCGGCCAGCTTGTAGGCGTCGATCGCCACGGTATGGGTCGCGATGACCATGAACTGTTCGCCGCGCATGCGGGAAATCGTGTCCGAATTGCGCAAGCGCGACTGCACCGTGGCGGCCAGCACGGCCAGGGCGCGGTCGCCGGTCGTGTAGCCATGCAGCTCGTTGATGGTGCGGAAGCCGTCGAGGTCGAAAGCAATGACCGCCAGCGGCACGGCGTAACGGCGCGCGCGCCGGATCTCGCTGTCGAGCACCTGTTCGCCCTGGCGCCGGTTCGCCACGCCGGTCAGGCCATCGAACGGTGTGATCTGCGTGATTTCCAGCCCCAGCGCATTGTTCTGGTGGCGCAAGTCGCTCATCACCATGCCAAAACTGATCAGTTGTGCGGCAGAGCCAAAGCAGCTGAAATGCTCGCGGCTCATGGTCAGCGGCCGGTCGAACAGCATGCTGATGGCCCCCAGCAGCGGCCCGCCGGGCTCGCCGCGCAGCGGGAAAGCCAGCAGCATATGCACGCCCTGCTCTTCCAGCATTTCCGCCAGTTCCGGATCGCCGGCTTTGGACGGCGCGTCAAGCAGGACCAGTTCGCCACGCCGAACAGGTGCCTCCAGCAATTCCTCACGGCCACCAAGCACTTCCTTGATATCGAGGTCAATGCGCGCGTCCTGCGCCACCAGCCGCAGCGCCCCGTCGTCGACTGCCTGCAGCAAGGCTGCGTGGCAAATGCCGGGGTAGCTGCACAGGGCATTGCAGATCCGGGCCCCCATCCGCTCAATCTCTTCCGAACCGTAGAGAGCACGCTGCAAGCTGCGCTGGATCGACAGCAGGTCGTTCAGGTCCGCTTCCAGGTCGAGCAGGTGCTGCTGGGCCGACGCCTTGGTGTTGGCTG
>JBCNOP010000140.1:0-14034 GCA_039593775.1 Pseudoduganella sp. | reverse complement strand
GCATTAAGGCTCAACTTAACTGCTTGCGCCCATGACCGCCCAGACCCACTCCGCGATGAATGCCACCTTCCCAAGCCCGCGCCTGCTGGCCGATGTCGGCGGCACCAATGCCCGGTTTGCGCTGGAGTTGGCGACAGGCAAGATCGAGAATATCCATGTGCTGTCCGGTGCTGCATACCCGACGCTGGGCGCGGCGCTGAAAGCTTACCTGGCGCTGCCGGACGTGACAGAGGCTGCTGGCCTGGGTGTTCGCCACGGCGCCATCGCGATTGCCAATCCGGTCAATGGCGATTACGTCAAGATGACCAACCACCATTGGGAGTTTTCGATCGAGGCGCTTCGCCTGGAGGTCGGTTTCGAAGTGCTGGTGGTAGCCAACGACTTCACCGCGCTGGCGCGTTCCTTGCCGCTGCTGGCAGACGGGCAGAAGCGCCAGGTTGGCGGCGGTACGCCGCAAGCCGGGGCGCCGCTGGGGCTGATTGGCGCCGGCACCGGCCTCGGCGTGTCGGGCCTGATCCCGTCGGCATCCGGCTGGACCGCTCTGCTGAGCGAAGGCGGCCATGTCACGTTCCCGCCGATGAATCCGGAAGAAGTCGCAATCCTGGAATACGCGTGGACCGAATTCCCGCATGTGTCGGCCGAGCGTTTGCTGTCGGGCGTTGGCATTGAATTGATTTACCGCGCGCTGGTGGCCCAGCGCGGCCATGAAGAGCCGGTGCTGTCGGCGCCGGAAATCGCGCGCCGCGCGCTGACGGGCGAGTGCCCGCTGTGCGATGATGTGATTGAACACTTCTGCACCATGCTCGGCACCATCGCCGGCAACCTGGGCGTCACCCTTGGCGCGACGGGCGGTATTTACATTGGCGGCGGCATCGTGCCGCGCCTGGGCGAGCGCTTCGACCGTTCCGGCTTCCGCGCCCGTTTCGAGGAAAAAGGGCGCTTCAATAAATACCTGGCGGCCATTCCAACCTATGTAATTACTGCCGAGTATCCGGCTTTTGTTGGCGTTTCGGCAATTCTGTCCGAGCGCCTCGCTGGTTAAGCGAAATCAGGCTTTTACACTTCTCCCCGGTTTTATCAGGTACAATTGGCCAAGTTGGATGAAGCGGCGCCTGTCGCCTGCCTTGTTTTCGCCCTGAAAACGCTCTCCACCTGAGACTCTCGCCCCGGCGCGCAGCGGTCCGGCGCCTTCTTACTAAGTTACACAACCAAATGTAGTGTATGGATAATGCAGAGGCTAAGAAAGTCCTCGAAGCTGCGCTGCTATGCGCCCGTGAACCCTTATCGATCCACAGCCTGAAAAAGCTGTACGTCGAAACCGACGACCAGGGCAATCCGCTCGGCGCCGGCGTTGGCGCCGATACGATCAAGGAATTGTTGGAAGAGTTGCGCCAGGATTGGCAGGGGCGCGGCATTGAGGTGGTCAGCCTCTCCAGCGGCTGGCGCTTCCAGAGCCGGCCTGAAATGAAGATGTACCTGGATCGCCTGAATCCGGAAAAACCGCAGAAGTATTCGCGCGCCACGCTGGAAACGCTGGCCATCATCGCTTACCGCCAGCCGGTCACCCGGGGCGATATCGAGGAAATCCGCGGCGTCGCGGTGAATTCGCAGACGATCAAGATGCTGGAAGACCGCGGCTGGGTCGACACAGTCGGCTACCGCGATGTACTGGGCCGCCCGGCTTTGCTGGGCACCACCAAGCAGTTCCTGGACGACTTGGGACTGGAATCGCTGTCGCAACTGCCGCCATTGCAGCAGATCAGCGATACGCAGAATGAAAATCCGCTGGAAGTGCTGGAGGCCCGCCTCACAGAGAACTTCGAGAAGGCGGCACAGGAAGCACAAGCAGCAGAAGAAGAGAATGAGGCGACGCCGGACGAGGCGCCGTCGGTAACAGACGACCCGGCGCCCGATAACGTCGAGCCCTTAGCAGAAACGAATAATGAACAAGCCTGATAACACCCCAGAGACCGGCACCCCGGTCGCCGCCGACACCGCACCCGCCAAGCCGAAACGCCGTACCAAGGCGCAGATTGAGGCTGATAACGCTGCCGCCCTGGCAGCAGGCGAAACGCCGAAGCCTAAGCGCCGTACCAAAGCTGCTGTCGCGGCCGAAGCGGCAACCTTAGCCGGTGAGCAGCCTGCTGCAAGCGCAGAAGCGGCTCCGGTGAAGAAGCCGCGCGCCAGGAAGGCTGTGGCGGCGGAGGCTGCGCCGGCTGCGGAAGCTGCGCCGGCGCCAGTGGAGGCTGCTCCAGCCGCTGACGGTGAGGGCAAGGATCGTGGCCGTGCGCCGCGCGGCCCGCGCCAGATGCGCGAACAGCGCGCACTGCGCCAGGCCGAGAAGGCTGCCGCCGCTGCTGCGGCACTGGGTGATTCGCCTGCTGAATCGCCGGCCGCGCCGGCCGAAGCTGCGGCTGCCGAAGGCGGTGAGGGTGCAAACCCTTGGCCAGCAGCTGTTCCAGCTGAAAAACGCCACGACAAGCATGGCAAGCACAAAGGCAAGAAGGGCAAGCACGGCAAGCAGGCGCATGGCGAGGGCCAAGGCGCGCAAGCTGCCGAGGCTGGCCAGGGCGGTGCTCAAGGCAAAGGGCAGAAGCAACGCGTCCACGGCGCCTTCGGCAACAAGATGAAGGCCAAGGACAAGTCGTCCGAAGCCGATGCAGTGTTCTCCTTCGTCACCTCCGACGCGTTCGACCGCGACGAGGGTGGTTCCGGCAAGCCAGTCAAGGCGCGCCGCGACCTGACGGCGGAAGATGACGCACCGAAACTGCACAAGGTGCTGGCGGAAGCGGGCATGGGCTCGCGCCGCGACATGGAAGAACTGATCATTGCCGGCCGCGTGTCGGTGAACGGCGAGCCGGCCCACATCGGCCAGCGCATCCTGCCGACCGATGCGGTGCGCATCAACGGCAAGCTGGTGCAGCGCAAGGTGTCGAAGAAGCCGCCGCGCGTGCTGGTGTATCACAAGCCGGCCGGCGAAATCGTGTCGCACGATGACCCGGATGGCCGTCCGTCGGTGTTCGACCGCCTGCCGACCATGAAGGCTGGCAAATGGCTGGCTGTCGGCCGCCTGGACTTCAATACTGAAGGCTTGCTGCTGTTCACTACCTCCGGTGACCTGGCCAACCGCCTGATGCACCCGCGCTACAACATCGACCGTGAATACGCCGTGCGTACCCTGGGCGAGCTGGAAGAGGGCATGCGCCAGAAGCTGCTGGCCGGCGTTGAGCTGGAAGACGGCATGGCGCAGTTCACCAAGATCGCCGATGGCGGCGGTGAAGGCGTCAACAAGTGGTACCGGGTGGTGATCGGCGAAGGCCGTAACCGCGAGGTGCGCCGCATGTTCGAGGCGATCGGCCTGACCGTGTCGCGCCTGATCCGTACCCGCTACGGCGCGCTGACCCTGCCGAGCAATCTGAAGCGCGGCCGCTGGGAAGAGATGGAAGAGAATTCCGTGCGCGACCTGCTGTCGGCTGTGGGCTTCAAAAAGGAAGGTGGCGCAGGCGCAGGTGCTGGCGAAAGCAAGAAGCCGCAGGGCGGCCAGGGACAGGGGCAGGGCAAGCGTGAACGCGAGCCGAATGGCAATCGCATGGACGTGAGCAACAAGAATGCTGATCCGTTCCCACAGGCGCCACGTGGCGGCCGCAACCAGGGGCAGGGGGCGTTTTATGGTGCACCGCGTCATGGCGGCGGTGGGTTCACCGGTTTCGGTGACCAGCAGCCGGGTGGGCATGGCCGTGGTGCCGGCGGCGCTGGCGCTGGCGGCGGCAAGGGCAAGGGTAAAGGCAAGGGCCAGAGCGGTCCGCGCCAGCCTGATCCGCTGATGACTACTTTTGGTTTTGCCGGACAGGGGCATGGCCATGGCCAGGGCCAACAGCGACGCGGCGGGCACCAGCCGCGCGGCGGGGCGTCGGATCACGGCATGCCACGCCGGCGTAAGGGCTGATTAAAACCGGCAAACCTGTCGGATGGCCGCTCCGTCAGACCCGCAGGGTCAGACACCTGGCCTGTAGCCGCCGCGTGTCGGGTGCCTGACCCTGCGGGTCAGGCACCGGCTTACCGGTTTCGGTGTTGGTTTTTGAGCACCTTGCTATTGTTACACCCGCTCCCGATGTGGTATGTGGCATTGCAGCGAAGTCAATAAGGCGCTATAATGAGCAGCCTAGTTAAAGTTCTTCGCAGTTAATTCCGCTGAGAGTGCTTTCATCTGGCTGCAGTAACGAAAGATGGGCAGTTGCCCATTTTTTTTTGGTTGAATCGTTTTAAGTATCTGGAGATTTCTTTTGCAACTGCCTGAATTGATTGAAAAAACCGTCGCTGGCCTTGGCTACGACCTGGTCGATTTCGAACGGGCCGAACGCGGACTGCTGCGTGTTTATATCGACTTCACGGCGGAAGATGCAGAAGAAAAAGGCCCGATCACGGTTGAAGACTGCGCCACAGTGAGCCACCAATTGTCGCACGTGCTGACGGTCGAGAACGTTCCGTACGAACGCCTCGAAATTTCGTCGCCCGGCCTGGACCGTCCGCTGCGCAAGTTCAGCGACTTCGTCCGCTTTGCCGGCAGCGAAGCCATCGTCAAGCTGCGCATGGCCATTCCAGGAACTGCGAACCGCAAGTCCTACCAGGGCATCCTCACGGAACCTGAAGGCGATCAACTGGGTATTGAATTTGAAGGTAAAGAAGGTCCGGCGGTGCTGAATTTCACGCTCGCGGACATTGATAAGGCACGCTTGGTGCCGCAGGTGAATTTTGGGAGCCGCAAAGCATGAGTCGCGAAGTATTGTTATTGGTTGATGCGCTGGCGCGCGAAAAGAACGTCGACAAGGAAGTCGTGTTCGGCGCGCTTGAATTCGCACTGGCGCAAGCCACGAAGAAGCGCTATGAAGGCGAAGTGGATATTCGCGTTTCGATCGACCGTGAAAGCGGCGAGTTCGAGTCCTTCCGCCGTTGGCACGTGGTGCCTGACGAAGCCGGCCTGCAGCTGCCTGACCAGGAAGTGCTGCTGTTCGAAGCGAAAGAACAGATCCCTGACATCGAAGTCGACGAATACATCGAAGAGCCGATCGAATCCGTGGAATTCGGCCGCCGCTTCGCCCAGGACACCAAGCAGGTTGTCCTGCAGCGCGTGCGCGATGCCGAACGCGAGCAGATCCTGCAAGACTTCCTGGAGCGCGGCGACGCGCTGGTCACCGGCACCATCAAGCGCATGGAACGCGGCGATGCGATCGTCGAATCCGGCAAGATCGAAGCGCGCCTGCCACGCGACCAGATGATCCCGAAAGAGAATCTGCGTATCGGCGACCGCGTACGTGCCTACATCCTGCGCGTTGACCGCAATATGCGCGGCCCTCAAGTGATCCTGTCGCGCACTGCGCCAGAGTTCATCATGAAGCTGTTCGAACTGGAAGTGCCAGAGATCGAACAAGGCATGCTGGAGATCAAATCCGCTGCGCGCGACGCCGGCGTGCGCGCCAAGATCGCCGTGCACACCAACGACAAGCGCATCGACCCGATCGGTACCTGCGTCGGCATGCGCGGTTCGCGCGTGC
Source organism: Pseudoduganella sp. (assembly GCA_039593775.1). GTDB lineage: Bacteria > Pseudomonadota > Gammaproteobacteria > Burkholderiales > Burkholderiaceae_D > Rugamonas. The sequence continues at coordinate 8,482 of JBCNOP010000140.1, read as the reverse complement.
AGGCCGTGACTGGTGAACTGGGCGGCGAGCGCGTGGACATCGTGCTGTGGTCGGAAGATCCTGCGCAATTCGTGATCGGCGCGCTGGCGCCTGCCAACGTGTCCTCGATCATGGTTGACGAAGACAAGCACGCGATGGACGTGGTGGTTGACGAAGAAAACCTGGCAATCGCCATCGGCCGCTCCGGCCAGAACGTGCGCCTGGCTTCCGAGCTGACCGGCTGGAAGATCAACATCATGACCGCGGAAGAATCGGCCGACAAGCTGGCCGCCGAAACCGCCGCCGTGCGCGCGCTGTTCATGGAAAAACTGGACGTCGACCAGGAAGTAGCCGACATCCTGGTGGAAGAAGGCTTCAGCAGCCTGGAAGAAATCGCCTACGTGCCGATTTCCGAGATGCTGGACATCGAAGCGTTCGACGAAGACACCGTGAACGAACTGCGTACCCGTGCCCGCGACGCCCTGGTGACCGAAGCCATCGCTTCGGAAGAAGGCCTGGAAGGCATGGAAGAAGCGCTGGTTGGCCTGGAAGGCATGGACCGCATCACCGCGGGCAAGCTGGGCCTCGCAGGCATCAAGACCCTGGCGCAATTCGCCGGTCTGGCCTATGACGAATTTGGCGCCATCCTGGCCCTGTCGAGCGACCGCGCACGTGAACTGATTTCGAATGAGTTTGAGAATGTGACCGACGATGAAATGAAGCTGGTCGACGGTAAGTACGATGATCGCGCCAAGGCCCTGCAAGCCAAGGCCTGGGCATCGTCCGAAGCCGCAAAGGCCTAAGAAGTAACAGCAGCTTTAATTATCATCGAGACACATAGAAAAGAGGACTGAATGGCGAGTAACAACGTAGCCCAATTTGCCACCGAACTGAAGATGCCTGCAGATTTGCTGCTGTCGCAGCTGCGTTCTGCTGGCGTCGACAAGAGTTCGGCGTCAGATCCATTGTCAAAAGATGATAAGGACAAGCTGCTGGAACACCTGCGCCGTACCCACGGCGCAGGGGCAGAGCCGGGCGAAAAGAAAAAGATCACCCTGACTCGTAAAGAGACTACGGAGATCAAGCAGGCCGATGCCTCCGGCAAGGCCCGCACCATCCAGGTCGAAGTGCGCAAGAAGCGCACCTTCGTGCAGCGCGACGACCTGACCACTGCGGCAGCCGCCAAGCCGGCCGCTCCGGTGATCGACGCTGCCGAACAGGCGCGCCGTGAAGAAGAAGCACGCCGCCAGGCCGAGCTGATCGCTCGCCAGGAAGCGGAACTGAAAGAAAAGCAGGAACGCCTGGCCAAGCTCGACGAGGAAAAGGCTGCACAAGCCAAAGCCGCCGAAGAGGAAGCCAAGCGCGTAGCGGAAGAGCAGGCGAAGAAAGCAGCAGCCGACAAGGCCGCTGCCGAGAAAGCCGCTGCCGCCGCTGCAGCCGGCGCCGCGCAGAAAGCCGCCGCCGAAGAAGAAGAGAAGAAGCGCCTGGCCGAAGCCGAAGAATCCAAGCGCAAGCACGAGATCGCCGCCAAGGAAGCCGCCGAGCGCGCCGAAGCGACCGAACGTGCGCGTAAAGCTGTTGCAGACGAAGTGGCCCAGATCAAGCTGATGATGAGCCAGCCGCGCCGCGTGATGAAGGCTCCGGAGCCGGCACCTGCTGCCGCTGCCGCCAAGCCGAAAGTCGCCGAAGGCACCCTGCACAAGCCAGCCGACAAGAAGCCTGCAGCTGCTCCAGCCGCTGGCGCAGCCGGCGAGAAGAAGGACGACAAGAAGGGCGACAAGAAGTCCATCAAGTCGGCCAACGTGGCTTCGACCTGGCAAGATGAAAAGCGCCGTGGCGCCCCAGGCGGCGGTGCAGGCAAAGGCCGCGGTGGCAACACCGGCGCCAATGCAGGCGGCCGTGACGGCTGGCGTGCAGGCGGCAAGGGCGGTCGCCGTGGCGGCCACCATGAAGATCGCGAAACGAACTTCCAGCAGCCGACCGAAGCGATCGTGCATGACGTGCACGTGCCTGAAACCATCACCGTGGCCGAACTGGCGCACAAGATGGCAGTCAAGGCATCCGAGGTTATCAAGCAGCTGATGAAGCTGGGCCAGATGTGCACCATCAACCAGGTGCTGGACCAGGAAACCGCGATGATCGTGGTGGAAGAGATGGGCCACAAGGCCTTCGCTGCCGCCGTCGACGATCCGGAAGCGCTGCTGGCCGACCAGGGCGAACACGCCGAGTACGAAGCAACCCCGCGTGCACCAGTGGTGACCGTGATGGGCCACGTCGACCACGGTAAGACCTCCCTGCTGGACTACATCCGCCGCGCCAAAGTCGCGTCGGGCGAAGCCGGCGGCATTACCCAGCACATCGGTGCGTACCACGTGGATACCCCGCGCGGCACCATCACCTTCCTGGATACGCCAGGTCACGAGGCCTTCACGGCAATGCGTGCCCGCGGTGCGAAAGCAACCGACATCGTCATCCTGGTGGTGGCAGCCGACGACGGCGTGATGCCGCAGACGAAGGAAGCGATCTCCCACGCCAAGGCTGCAGGCGTGCCGCTGGTTGTGGCGATCAACAAGATCGACAAACCAGGCGGCAACGTTGACCGCGTGACCCAGGAACTGGTGGCCGAGCAAGTGGTGCCGGAAGAATACGGTGGCGATTCGCCATTCGTGCCGGTGTCTGCGAAGACCGGCCAGGGTATCGACGACCTGCTGGAGCAAGTGCTGCTGCAAGCCGAAGTGCTGGAACTGAAAGCCCCGGTCGAAGCGCCTGCGCGCGGCCTGGTGGTGGAAGCCCGCCTGGACAAGGGCCGTGGTCCCGTGGCCACCATCCTGGTGCAGTCCGGTACCCTGAAGCGCGGCGACGTCGTGCTGGCAGGTTCGTCCTTCGGCCGCGTTCGTGCGATGCTGGACGAAAACGGCAAGGCCATTTCGGAAGCCGGTCCTTCGATCCCAGTGGAGATCCAGGGCCTGACCGAAGTGCCGGCCGCCGGTGAAGAAGCCATGGTCATGGCTGACGAGCGTAAAGCCCGTGAGATCGGCCTGTTCCGTCAAGGTAAGTTCCGCGACGTGAAGCTGGCCAAGCAGCAGGCCGCGAAGCTGGAAAACATGTTCGACCAGATGGCCGAAGGCGAAGTGAAGAACCTGCCGCTGATCATCAAGACCGACGTGCAAGGCTCGCAGGAAGCGCTGGTTGGCTCGCTGCAGAAGCTGTCGACCTCCGAAGTGCGCGTACAGATCGTGCACGCAGCGGTGGGCGGCATCTCGGAATCGGACGTCAACCTGGCGACCGCTTCCAAGGCAGTCATCATCGGCTTCAACGCCCGTGCCGATGCACAGGCGCGCAAGCTGGCCGAGACCAACGGCGTCGACATCCGCTACTACAACATCATTTACGATGCGATCGAAGAGGTCAAAGCGGCGATGTCGGGCATGCTGGCTCCGGAGAAGCGCGAACACGTTACCGGCCAGGTCGAGATTCGCCAGGTCATCCACGTGTCCAAGGTCGGCGCAATTGCGGGCTGCCTGGTTACCGATGGTGTGGTCAAGCGTTCGTCTTCCGTCCGCCTGCTGCGCAACAACATCGTGGTGTGGACCGGCGAGATCGACTCGCTCAAGCGCTTCAAGGACGATGCGAAGGAAGTTCGCGCCGGCCTGGAGTGCGGCCTGAACCTGAAGGGCTACAACGACATCGAAGTTGGCGACCAGCTCGAAGTGTTCGAAGTGCAGGAGATCGCACGTACCCTGTAACAGCAGGACGGCGCGATACACGGCGGGTGCTTCCCGCCTCGCGAGAGCGGGGCAGGGCACCCGCCTTTAGTTTTATGAAAACCGGTACCCCAGTGTCTGACCCGCAGGGTCAGACACTTTGCGAATTGGTGTCTGACCCTGCGGGTCAGACACCGGGTTACCGGTTTTAAAAGGAAATCATCATGGCAAAACACAGCAAATCCATCCCCCAGCGCGGCCTGCGCGTGGCGGATCAAATCCAGAAAGACCTGTCCGAGCTGATCGCCTTCGAAGTGAAGGACCCGCGCGTCGGCATGATCACCCTGTCCGAAGTCCAGCTTACTCCTGACTATGCCCACGCCAAGGTCTTCTTCACCACCCTGAAGGACGACCCAGAGTCGATCAAGAACACCCTGGCCGGCCTGAACGCCGCCGCCGGCTACCTGCGCAACCAGCTGGGCAAGCGCCTGCACATCCACACCTTGCCGCAGCTGCACTTCCTGCACGACATGTCCGCCTCGCGCGGCATGGCAATGTCGGCGCTGATCGACAAGGCCAACGCCACCCGCGCCGCCGATTACGACGAGAACGCAGACGAAGAATGACCGAAGCACGTGTAAAGCGCGTGCGCGACGCCGTGGATGGCGTGCTGCTGCTCGATAAGCCGGTAGGCCTGTCCAGCAACGACGCCCTGATCAAGGCCAAGCGCTTCATGAACGCGAAAAAAGCCGGCCACACCGGCACGCTCGACCCGTTCGCCACCGGCCTGCTGCCGCTGTGCTTCGGCGAAGCGACCAAGTTCTCGCAAGACCTGCTGGAAGCCGACAAGACCTACCTTGCCACCGTACACCTTGGCGTGCGCACCGACACCGGCGACACCGAAGGCCAGGTGCTGGAAACATGCGCCGTGAACGCCACGCAGGCGGAAATAGAAGCCGTGCTGGCCCGCTTCCGCGGCCCGATCAAGCAAGTGCCGCCGATGTACTCAGCGCTGAAGCGCGACGGCAAGCCGCTGTACGAATACGCCCGCGAAGGCGTAACGCTGGAGCGCGAGGCGCGCGACGTCGTGATCCACAAGCTGGAACTGGTGGCCTACGAGGCGCCGTTCCTGAAGATTGAAGTCACCTGCAGCAAAGGCACTTACATTCGCGTGCTGGGCGAAGACATCGGCGCAGCGCTCGGCTGCGGCGCCCACCTGAACGCCCTGCGCCGCACGCAAGTCGGCGCGCTGACTACCGACAAGATGGTCACGCTGGAAGACCTGGCCGCGCACGCCGCACCACGCGAACTGCTGGCGCCAGTGGACGCGCTGCTGTCGTCCTTCCCGCGCATCGTGCTGAATGCCGACCTGGCGAAACGCTTCCTGCACGGCCAGCGCCTGCCGCTCGGCAAAGAGCCAAGCATCGCGGTGCCGACGCCATATGAAGGCCGCGTGCGCATTTACGCTGAAGATGGCCGCCTGCTCGGCACCGGCATCTTCGGCGAGTACGCCATCCTCGCGCCGGAAAGACTGATCGCTGCATCCCAAAACTAGATAGAAACGGAGACGCCATGGCCGCACGCCGAAACAGCATTCCGCTCCTGATCCTCACTATGTGCTGCGTTCCGGCCATGGCGCAGCTGGCGCCGGAAACAGCGCAACAAGTCGACGCCATCGTCAACAAAGTGCTGGCGGATACCGGTGAAGCCAGCCTGTCCATCGCCATCGTCAAGGACGGCAAACTGGCCTATGCGCAGGCTTACGGTGCGGCACGGCTTGACCCACGCGTTGCCGCGACGCCGGACATGCGCTACAAGATCGGTTCCAACAGCAAGCAATTCGTGGCCGTGGCCGCGCTCAAGCTGGCGGAAGAGGGCAAGCTGTCCCTGGATGACAAAGTGGCGCGCTTCTTCCCCCAACTGACCCAGGCGCGCAATATCACGCTGCGCCAGCTGCTGTCGCACACTGCAGGCTACAGCGACTATTACCCGATCGACTACATCTCGCCTTCCTTGGCCAGCGCCACCACGCCTGACGCCATCATCGCCAAATGGGGACGCCAGCCGCTTGACTTTGCACCCGGCCAGCGCTGGGAATACAGCAACACGAACTACGTGATCGCCGGCCGGATGCTGGAGAAGGCGTCCGGGCAGACCCTGGAGGCGCTGATCCGCAGCCGCATTACGGACAAGCTGGGCATGCGCTCCGTGATTGACCTGAACACCAGCGGATGGGGGGAGGGCGAGGTCACTGGCTATGGGCGTCATGCACTGGGTCCCCTGCGTCCAGCGCAGCCGGAAGGCCGCAACTGGGTCTGGGGCGCAGGTCAACTGGCCATGTCGGCCAGCGATCTTGCGCGCTGGGACATCGCCCTGATGGATGGCACCCTGCTCAAGCCAGCGTCACGCGCGGCGCTGGTGACGGAAGCGCGCCTGCCCAATGGCCAGGGCAGTGGCTATGCGCTGGGCCTGCTGGTCGACCGCACCCCGGACGGGCGCGAACGCTGGCAACACGGTGGCGGCATGTCTGGTTTCATTTCGAAAAACGCCATGTATCCGGCGGATGGGTTGGCGCTCGTCGTGCTGAGCAACGGTCCCGGTCCGGCGACCGCTGCGGCAATGGCGCAACTTGAAAAGCTGATGCTGGAGCTGCCCCAACCGCCAGCAGCGCCGTCCGCAAAGGACAGCGCTGCCGACGCCAGCCTGGCACGGGTGCGTACCCTGTTCGCCCAGCTTCAGGCGGGTCATCCGGACCGCAGCTTGATGACGGCTGATTTGAATGCTTACTTCACGGACGCCGTGGTGGCAGACTTCGCGGCCTCGCTGGCGCCATTGGGTGATGCTGCCGACATCCAGCCCGGCTCCACCGAGGATCGTGGTGGCATGATCTACCGCGGTTACCGTGTCGTAGCGCCTGGCCGAAACCTGAGGATCTCCACCTATTTTACAAAAGACGGACTGCTCGACCAGTACCTCGTGTTTGCCCGTTGAGTGCGTACGTCTACTTTGATCTCGGCGCCCCCGACGGTCTCCGCTCCAGGTTTCTCGACGATGCAGCCGAATTCGAGCGCTGGCTTTGCGCGCTGGCCGCAGAATTTCCGGGTGAGTATCCGCCCGCGAAACTGGCCAAGCTAGCGGACATTTTGCTGCGTGGCGAGGCCGCGCTTAAGACCGCCAATCCTGACGAGGCGCATCTGATCGACTGGCTCACGCATGATTACTGGAACTTCTGCACGATCACCAGTATTCATGGCGACAAGGACATCACGCCTTCAGCCCACGAGTGGCACCGCTATGCTACGGAGCTCTCGCAGGTGCTGCCGACCGCAAGTGAGGACTTGTGCCGCTACTACAGCAGGCTGTTTGCGGGCGATTCGCTGGCGGAGTGCGGCGCTCACACCTTTCGTTCAATCGATGGCGTTTTTCGCTGGTCCTGGCTGTTGCCGCACGAGGTTGTGGATTTTTGCGGCAAGCTGCAGGATTATGCGGATCTTCTTAATCGTGGGGACGATGGCCTGGCAGGGGTATCCTGGATTCTCGCGGCACTCCAGTCGGCAAAAGAAGAGGGAAGCAGCCTGCTGATCTCAGTTGCCTGACTGGCGTACAGCCTGCACCGAGGCCGATGCGCCGGCACGGGCAGCGTGCATTGCCGCCGCCACGCGCAGCGGACGGGCCATGAAGGCGCCCGACAATGCCCCAAATGCAGCGCAGGCTGGCATTGCGATGGCGAGGCTGCCGCGCAAGGATGGCTGGGTGACCAGCGCCACGGCCATCGTAAATTTGCCGACGAAGATCGTCATCATCAGGGCCATCGGCAGCCAGCTACCCCGCAGCTGGACCATGGCGGCGGTTCGGTCAAGCACAAAGCCTCCGCCTGCGCGCCGCCACATCATCGCCACGCCGGCGGCAAGCCCGGCCAGCCACGCGGCGCCTGCCGGCGATGCGAGGCCAAATCCGTTGGCAGTGCTTTGCAAGCCCAGGGCCAGCATAATGGCAGGAAGAATGAACACCGCGCGCACCTTCATTGTGCGCTCGCGCGAGGCGGCCACGCCGCGATAAACCAGCCAGCCCAGGATAGCCCAGACGTAGACAGGAGTGTGGCTGACGATTTGCTGCAGCATCTTGGGTACGTCGCAAAAGTGGTTTCGATGGCCAGACTCTGCCCCCGGTCCCGCCGCGCCGCCAGCGCATTGCGACGAAACCTGGCCCAGTGTGCGCGAAACCGCCCCGGCCCGGCGCCAAGGGCCACATTCTGCAAGCTCGCGGCGCCTGGTCGAGATGCTGCTGCTCCTGGGCGGCTTCAGGACTTGCTGACTGGCTGCTGGCAGTCGCGCCAGCTTACTGCTTTGCCCAGCTCATCGAAGATGACGGGCAGCGCGGATTTGGCCTTGCCATGCACATCGTGGAACAGCAGCACGCCGTGACGCTTGATCAGCATCAGAGAGATCATGCGGTTGCTGACGTCATCGGCGGAGACCTGGCTGCTCCAGTCCTGCGAGTCCAGGTTCCACAGCGCCACCTGCAGCCCTTGTTGATGGAAGAAGGAAGCGCTGCCTGCTTGCCGCTGGCCATAGGGCGGACGGAAGTAGGGCAGAACGTCGCCTTTGGCAAAGGTCGAATTCAACAGCTGGTGGGTGTGGGTGATCGAGTCCTGCCAGTGGTCCCACCTGGCGTGCGACTGGTGCTGCCAGCCGTGCGACGCGACGCACTGGCCCTTGTACGAGGCAGCGACTGTGGCTGCGCCGGCCTTGTTGACGCGATTCTGCAGGTTCTCGCCAAGTACGAAGAAGATGCCGGAC
>JBCNOP010000014.1:0-51353 GCA_039593775.1 Pseudoduganella sp. | reverse complement strand
GTATCCTGAAAATGGGTTTCCGTCATGGCGACAACGCTCCAATGGCTTTCGTTGAGCTGGTGGACCGTCCAGAAGTCAGCTCCGCTGACGAGGCACCAACCGCTGAGTAATCTCAGACAGGTTTATTGAAAAGCCGGGCCTTGCCCGGCTTTTTTTATTGCCAATTGGTAGTAGCTTAAAGCAGCGTTAAGCCGCCCGGTGTAACATGGGCGAGCCCGATCGATTCACCGCCCAAGACCATGCACCGACAAGCGTCCCCTTTCCAGGCGCGGCTGTTCGCCGCGCTCTCGCTCTTTGTTCTCCTGTTTGCCGGCGCGGCGCGGGCCGACGAGGAATTCCTCGATCCCCAGGCAGCATTCAAGTTTTCCGCCAAGGTGGTGGAAGGCAAGGCCATCGCCGTGACGTATGAGATCGCGGACGGCTATTACATGTACCGCGAACGCTTCAAGTTCGTTGCCGATGGCGCAACCTTGGGCGAACCGCAAATCCCGCCCGGCAAGGTCAAATACGATGAGACGTTTGCCAAGAATGTGGAGACCTACCGCCACCAGGTGACGATCGTGATCCCGGTGGAGGCGCCGGGGCCATTCACTCTTAAGGCCACCAGCCAGGGCTGTTCGGAAAAAGGCCTGTGCTATTCGCCGATGGAATCGTCGGCGCGCCTGATGGTGGTTGGCGGCGCCAGCGCGCCTGCCGGCGGCAGCGTGTTCGGCATCGGCGCGAAGCAGGCTGCGGCAAACACCGCGCAGCAGAGTGTGCCGGGCGCGACCGCGCCGGCTGGCATCGATACGCCTGCCGCAGGCGCCGTTGCAGCAGACCCGGCAGCAGTTGGCGCCGCACCGTCCGCGAATGCGGCTGGCGACAGCGAAATGGGCAAGATCGAATCGGCATTGAAGGGGCGCAGCCTGCTGGTGATCGCTCCGCTGTTCATCCTGCTTGGCCTCGGTTTGTCGTTCACGCCTTGCGTGCTGCCGATGGTCCCGATCCTGTCCTCGATCATTGTCGGCGACGGCTCGTCCGGCAATCGTTCGCGCGGCTTCGTGCTGTCGGTCAGCTACTCGCTCGGCATGGCGATCGTCTACACTGCGCTGGGCGTGGCCGCCGGCCTGGTTGGCCAGGGCCTTTCGGCGGCGCTGCAAAACCCATGGGTACTGGGCTTCTTCGGCTTGGGCATGGCGGCCATGGCGCTCTCGATGTTCGGCCTGTATGACCTGCAAGTGCCGGCAGCGATGCAATCGCGCCTGGCAGGGGCATCGAACCGCCAGTCCGGCGGCAAGCTGGCCGGCGTATTTGCGATGGGCGCCATCTCCGCCCTGATCGTCGGGCCATGCGTCGCGGCGCCGCTGGCCGGCGCGCTGGTGTACATCAGCCAGACCCGCGATGTCGTCGTCGGCGGCAGCGCCCTGTTTTCGATGGCGGTTGGCATGAGCATTCCACTGCTGCTGGTCGGCATTTCGGCTGGCGCCCTGGTGCCGCGTGCCGGCATCTGGATGCAGGCAGTGAAGCGCTTCTTCGGCGTGCTGATGCTGGCGATGGCGCTGTGGCTGGTAGCGCCGGTCCTGCCGGGCAAGGTGCAGATGATCGGCTGGGCGGTCCTGGGCGTCGGTTATGCCTTCTTCCTGCTGACCCATGAGCGCGGCAAATGGCTGCCGAAAGTCATTGCAGCCTTCTTTGCGGTGTTCGGCCTGATCCAGATTGCAGGACTGGCCACCGGCAGTGCCGATCCGCTGCACCCGATCGAGCGGCTGACCGGCCGCGCCGACCGCCACCTGCAATTCACCCGCATCAAGACTGTGGCAGACCTCGATGCGGTGCTGGAGCAAACCGGCGGCAAAACCGTGCTGCTGGACTTCTATGCCGACTGGTGCGTATCGTGCAAGGAAATGGAAAAGCTGACCTTTGTCGATCCTGCAGTCCAGAAAAAACTGGCCAATACGATTTTGCTGCAGGTAGACGTGACAGAAAATAACGAGGCCGACAAGGCAATGCTGCAGCGGTTCACGCTCTTTGGGCCACCGGGCATCATCATGTTCAATGCCGCAGGCCAGGAAATCCCCGATTCGCGGGTAATCGGCTTCCAGGATAGCGAGAAATTCCTGCGGTCCCTGCAAAAGCTGAATTGATAAAAAGGGCGCCAGATGAACTGGCGCCCTTTGTTTTTAGCCCTGGTGTCGCATCATGCGGCCATGGCGATGGTGGCCGAAGTGACCTGCCTTCTCATCAAACAGCTTTTGCTGTTCCGGCGTCAGCGTGGCGTAGAAAGTCTTGGTTGCTGCCAGGTTGCTTTCCATGCGGGCCAGATGGGCTTTCGCCATCTCGATCCGCTTTTCCATGCGCTCAGGCGCCGGCATATCCTTGAACGAGGCGCGATCGAACTGGCCACGCTGCGGCATATTCGATTTCAGCGCCGACAAATAAGCTTGCCATGCACCTTCCTGGGCGGGGGTGATTTTCAGCGTATCGTGCAGTCGCTTGGCATGCGCGTCCATGCGCTCCTGCATTTTTACCGGATCGAATTTGGTTGCCGCATATTGATGATGCTGCGGGGCCTCTTCTGCCATGGCTGGCAACGCTGCCGCGCCAAACCCGATCACTGCTGCGCCGATGACGAATGCTTTATGCAAGGTTTTCATCATTAATCCCTTCAGAAATAAATTTATGAAAATGTGCACTCGCACTGCACATGGAAGCATCTTCCCGTTTTCCTGTTTCGGCGAAGTGTCCTGGAGCAAGCACTTTGTATCCAGTTGTTGCATTTTTGATTACTTTATGGCAATATTGCTGGCTTTTCGTTTAACAATGGCTTCAAGGGAATTCATGCGTAATAGTTGGCTGGCGATAGTGGTAGCAGCGGGGATGCTTGCTGGTTGTGGCGGTGGTGGCGGTGGGTCGAATGGCGGAACCGGTGCCGCTCAAACACAGTCCGGCCCAAAGACTTATGTCGCAGCGAAGCCTGCTACTGGCGATTATTACGCTTTCAAATACACCTCGCGCGAACAGGGCGAGAACACCGACTCGCAGACCTACGTCACCAGGCTTGTCAGCAATGTCGCAATGGATGGCACTGTATCCATCAAGTACCTGGGCGATTACCAGTCGACGACCGACCCGCAGGTTTTTGGCTCCGGCAGCTACTCAGCGGATTTCGACGCCCAGGGCCGCTGGCTCGGCTCGAGCAACTGGCGTTGCGGCTCCAGCACCAACCCACCGATGTACCTGGTGGCGCCCCTTACGCTGTCGGTCGGGATGAAATGGGAATACTCGGGCGTAGCCTCGAGCAAATGCACGGATGAGGCGGCGGAGCAAACCACGCTTGGCTACAAGGATGCCGCCCTGGCACAGGAGCAGGTAACTGTACCGGCCGGAACCTTCAGCACAATCAAGGTCAGCCGCAGTGCTGCTGAAGACAATGCCAAAGCCAGCTACACGGCAGAGCGCACTTGCTGGTGGGAGCCGGACATGGGTGTCGAAGTCAAATGCATCCTCAACGAAACCTCCACCGACAAGTCCAACGGAGTGAAGTCGTCGCGGACCTCCAGCTGGGAAATGCAAGGCTATGCCAACCAGAAGCTGGGCCGCAAGACCGATACTTTGCAGCGCTTCGCTGGCAACTGGAGCGGCCAATACACAGGCCGCATCTTTGGCGCCGACGACGCCGGAACCTGCTCGTTCACCTTCGACCTGGCGGGCAATGTCAAAGGCAGCTGCAGCGGGGCCGCAGTCGGCTTCTCGGTCACCGGGACGGTAAGCGCGGCTGGCCAGCTCACACTCAATATTGCCAACGGCAATGCGAACTGGGCGGTCCAGGGCAAACTGGACAGCATGGAGCAGGCCAGCGGCACCTGGGATGCCCCCAATTACGGCAGCGGCACCTGGATCGTGAAGCAGGATTGACGGCCGCTGCGTGAGTTTGTAACGCAATGTGTACTCCCGGTTGGTTTACACATGGCGATACAAACTCATTCCCCTGCCTAGTCGTATCAAGGGATAATTGTAGGCATGGAAAATGCCGCCACCATCCTCATCGTCGACGACGACCGCGATATCCGCACCCTGTTGCAGGATTATCTGGAAACCAACGGTTACCGCACCCATGGCGCCAGCGACGGCGCGGCCATGTGGAAGCTGCTCGATAACACCAAGCCCGACCTGATCGTGCTGGACCTGAACCTGCCAGGCGAGGACGGCCTGACCCTGTGCCGCAAGCTGCGCGCCCACTCGACCCTGCCGGTCATCATGCTGACTGCCCGCAGCGAGCCGCTGGACCGCATCCTCGGCCTGGAAATGGGCGCCGACGATTACCTGCCTAAGCCCTTCGAGCCGCGCGAGCTGCTGGCCCGTATCCGCAGCGTGCTGCGCCGGAGCAGCAGCGCCGCCAGCGGCGTCGAAAAAGCCAGCCGCATCCGCTTCTCGAACTGGGTGCTGGACCTGACTGCGCGCCACCTGGTCAACCCGCAGGGCACGGTCATCATGCTGTCCGGCGCCGAATTCCGGCTGCTCAAGGTCTTCCTCGAGCACCCGAACCGCGTGCTGAACCGCGACCAGCTGCTGAACCTGACCCAGGGCCGCGACGCCGATCCGTTCGACCGCTCGATCGACATCCAGATCAGCCGCCTGCGCCAGAAGCTGGGCGAAGACGCGCGCCTGCCCCAAATCATCAAGACAGTGCGTAACGGCGGCTACGTGCTGGCAGGTACGGTGGCCGTGGAGCCTGACTGATGAAAGCGTTTTTCAGGGGCATGACGGGCCGGGTCTTCCTGGTCCTGATGCTGGGCATCCTTGCCTCTGCCGCGCTGACCCAATACCTCGCCGTCAATGAACGCCAGCGCACGCTGCAGCGCTACCGCGATTTCTTCGCCCTCGAGCGGGCCGAGCAAATCATTTCCACCGCTGTCGTCGTCCTGCCGGAATCGCGCAACCAATACCTGCGCGTAGCCAGCATGGGCGCCATCAAGCTCGAAGTCCTGAACGACCTGACAGGCATCAATCCGGAGATGAGCGAGTTCGGCGCCACCCTGGCCAACCGTCTCGGCAAGGAATACACCCTGCAATCGCTGCTTGAGCGCCCGGATGCCTGTGAACGACCAACGCCTGCCTACACCGCTTTCTCCGTGTTCGGCGCCGGCACCGGCACCTGGCGCGGCACTTGCGAATCGCTGGCGGTCACCATGCCCGACGGCCAGCACCTGAAATTGTCCATCCTGCCGCCGCGCCAGCCGGCGCCGACAGGCAAAAATGAATATGCCGCTTTTGTTCCATTCCTGCTCAGCATTGCCGTGCTGGCCTACCTGGTGGCCCGCATGACGATGGGCCCGCTGAAGAAACTCGCGGTGGCCGCGAAGAACCTGGGCCACGACATCAACCACGCGCCGATCAAGCTCGGTGGCGCAACCGAGATCCGCACTGCCTCGGCTGCCTTCAACGCCATGCAGGCGCGCATCCGCCAGCACATCGCACAGCGCACCGAAATGCTGGCTGCCATTACGCACGACCTGCAAACCCCGCTGACCCGCATGCGCTTGCGACTGGAAAAGGTGCAGGACCCTGAGCTGCAGGGCAAGCTGCTGGAAGACCTGTCGGCCATGCAACAAATGGTCAAGGAAGGGCTGGACCTGGCGCGCAGCATGGACGCCACCGAAGCCATGCAGCGCGTCGACCTCGATGCCTTGCTGGACAGCGTGTGCGCCGACGCCGTCGACGCCGGCCAGGACGTCGACTTGAAAGGCCGCGCCGGCATGGACTTGATGGGCCGCCCGCTCGACATCCGCCGCTGCCTGGTGAACCTGATCGACAACGCCGTCAAATACGGCCAGCGTGCCCATGTGACGGTCGAGCGTGAAGCGGGCGCCTCGCGCGTACGCATCCGCGACGAAGGGCCAGGCATCCCGCCGGACCAGCTGGCGCAGGTATTCGAACCGTTCTACCGTCTTGAAACCTCGCGCAACCGTTCTTCCGGCGGCACCGGCCTCGGCCTGACGATTGCGCGCAATATCGCTGAACAGCACGGCGCCAGCCTGAGCCTGGCCAATCACCCGAGCGGCGGCCTGGAAGCCACCCTCGTGTTCCCCGAATTTTATGCAGGAAAGTAGTTAGACCTCTCATGAAGAAGAAAACTTTGGCAATAGTGGTGGGCCTGGCCGTAGCAATCGGCGGCGGCGCCTGGTTTGCGAACAAGGGCCCGGCAGAGCAGGGCGCTGCGCAAGCACAAGGCAACGGCGGCGGTGGCGGCAAAGGCAAGGGCGAGCAAGGCCCGACCACGGTCAATGTGGTGGCGCCGCTGCGCCAGGATGTGCCGGTTGCCCTGTCAGCCAACGGCACCGTGAGCCCGATCTCTACTGTCGACCTGCACCCGCAAACCACCAGCACCATCGTCAAGGTGCATGTGAAGGAAGGCCAGTTCGTCAAGCAGGGCGAGCTGATGTTTTCGCTCGACGCCCGCACTGAAGCAGCCAACGTCGAAAAAGCCGATGCGCAGGTGGCAAAAGACCGCGCCACCCTGGCCGACCTGGAGCGCCAGTACAAGCGCGCGCAGGAATTGCGCACCCAGAACTTCCTGGCGCAGAGCGCCGTCGACACCCTGAAGAGCCAGGTCGAATCGAGCCGCGCCACGCTGGAAGCCGACATTGCCGTGGCCCGCGCCAGCAAGGTCGACCAGAGCTTCACGCAAATTCGTGCCCCGTTGACCGGCCGTGTCGGCGCCATCAATGTCTACCCCGGCAGCCTGGTGCAGCTCAGCACGTCGCTGACTACAGTGACCCAGCTCAACCCGATCAACGTTGCCTTCACGGTACCGGAATCGAGCCTGGCGGCCCTGCTCGATGCGCAACGCGCCGGCAAGGTGGCGGTGCAAGCGTTCCAGAACAATTCCGACAAGCCGATCAACGGCCAGCTCAGTTTTGTCGACAATACCGTCGACCCGGTGGCCGGTGTCATCCGTGTCAAAGCCGTGTTCGACAATGCCGATACTCGCTTGTGGCCGGGCCAGTACGTCAACACCAAATTGACGGTCGCGACGCTGAAAGACGCGCTCGTTGTCCCGCAGAACGCTATTATTACCAATACCAAAGGTACCTTCGTCTACGCCGTTGCACCTGACCAGACGGCCAAGGTGGTCAACGTCCAACGCATCCACGGCTTCGGCGCACTGGCCGCAGTCACCGGCCTGAATGGCGATGAACAGGTCATCGTCGAAGGCAAGCAGAACCTGCGCCCGGGCGGCAAAGTCCGCATTGCCGAACCGGCAGTCGCGCAGAACGGCAAGGGCCACAAGAAAGGCAAGTCCGAATGAACCTTTCCGAGCTGAGTATCCGGCGCCCCGTCATGGTGGTGCTGCTCTCGCTGAGCCTGATCCTGGCGGGCGTGCTGGCCTACTCTCACATCCCCGTCGCTGCACTGCCGAGCTACAACACCCCGGTCATCAACGTCAGCGCCGACTTGCCGGGCGCCTCGCCGGAAACGATGGCATCGTCGGTCGCGCTGCCCCTGGAAAAACAATTCTCGACCATCGGCGGCCTGTCGATGATCACCTCGACCAGCACGCTCGGCAATACCTCGCTGACGCTGGAATTCGATCCGTCGATCAACGTCAATGAAGCGGCGGTCGACGTGCAGGCGGCGCTGCTGCGCGCCCAGCGCTCGCTGCCGCAGGAAATGACGGACTTGCCGTCCTACCGCAAGGTCAACCCGGCCGATGCGCCGGTGCTGTTTGCCACCATGACGTCGCCCTCGCTGAGCTTGTCCGAGCTCAACGATTACGCGGAAAACCTGGTTGCGCCCAACCTGTCCACCCTGCCGGGTGTGGCCCAGGTTTCGGTCAACGGGCAGAAGCGTTTCGCGGTGCGTGTGCGCGCCAAGCCGGACCTGATGAATTCGCGCAACCTGACGCTCGACGAACTGCAGGCTGCAATCAAGGCGGCCAACGCCAATACCCCGCTCGGCACCATCGATGGTCCGAGCCAGACGCTGACCATCCAGGGCAATGCGCAACTGATGCGCGCCGCCGATTTCGCGGACCTGATCATCGCCACCCGCAACGGCCAGCCGGTACGCCTGAAAGAAGTGGCGACGGTGGAAGACAGCTACCAGTCGATCAAGTCCGCCGGCAGCTATAACGGCGAGCGCGCCATTGTGCTGCTGGTGCAACGCCAGCCGGACGCCAATACCGTGCAGGTGGTCGATGCGGTGCGCAAGCTGCTGCCGCGCTTCCGCGCCCAGTTGCCGGAATCGGTTTCGATCAACCTGGTCAACGACCGCTCGGTCTCGATCCGCGAAGCGATCCACGACGTGAACCTGACGCTGGCGCTGACCGTGGTGCTGGTGGTGCTGGTGATCTTCCTGTTCCTGCGCCGCCTGGCTGCCACCTTCATCCCGGCCGTCACGATGCCGATTTCGCTGCTCGGGGCGCTGGCGCTGCTGTACGCGCTGGGCTACAGCCTGGACAACGTGTCCCTGCTCGGCATTACGCTGGCGGTGGGCCTGGTGGTCGACGATGCGATCGTGGTGCTGGAGAATATCGTGCGCCATATCGAGCTGGGCAAGAAGCCTTTGCAGGCGGCCCTGGTTGGCTCGAAGGAGATGGGCTTCACCATCGTGTCGATTTCGATTTCGCTGGTGGCGGTGTTCATCCCGATCTTCTTCATGCCGGGCGTGATGGGCCTGATGTTCCACGAATTCGCCGTGGTGGTTGGGCTGTCCGTGCTGGTGTCGGCAATCGTGTCGCTGACCCTGGTGCCGATGCTGGCTTCGCGCTTCATGCCGGCCGATTCGCACGAGACTTCAGGCGACGACACCTTCATCGGCCGCCACTTCGAACGCGCCTTCCACGCTACCCGCGACGCGTATGCGCGCACGCTCGACCTGGCCTTGCATCACCGCTTCGTGGTGCTGGGCATCGCGCTTGGCACTTTCGCGCTGACGGCCTGGCTGTACATCGCGATCCCGAAAGGCTTTTTCCCCGAAGAAGACCTGGGCCAGATCCGCGTCAATACCGAGGCCTCGGAAGACATTTCCACCTCCGCCATGCTGGAGTTGCAGGAGAAGGTGGCCGCCGCCATCCAGGCCGATCCGAACATCAAGGACGTGACCTCCTTTACCAGTGGCGGCAATACCGGCCGCATGTTCATCGTGCTGAAGCCGCGCGGGGAACGCAAGAAAATGCCTGAGGTGCTGGACAGCCTGCGCAAGGCAACGAAAAAGATTGCCGGCATCCAGGTCTACCTGAGCCCAGTGCAGAACCTGCAGCTTGGCGGCCGTCCATCGAAGAGCCGCTATCAGTACACGCTGCAGTCGGTCAGCCCGGATGCCTTGAATGACTGGGCCGGCAAGTTCCTGGACCAGATGCGCGCCGATACCGATTTCCGCGACGTGACCAGCGATTCGCAGAACCGGGGCTTGCAGGCGCAACTGAAGATCGATCGCGACAAGGCCAATATGCTGGGCGTCAAGCTGGCTGACGTGCGCACGGCGCTCTACCTGGCCTTCGGCGAACGCCAGGTGTCGACCATCTACTCATCGGCCGCCAGTTACTTCGTGATCCTGGAAGCCGCCAATGAAGACCGCCAGTTCGACGATTCGCTGACCAAGCTGTCGGTGCGTAACAGCAGCGGCCAGCTGGTGCAGTTGTCGAGCTTTGCCAGCGTCGAGCGCACCGTGGGCCCGACCTCGGTCAACCACCAGGGGCAGCTGCAGGCGATCACGATTTCCTTCAACCTGGCGCCCGAAGTCCCGCTTGGCAATGCGACCGCCAAGATTGAAAAGATGGGCGTGCAGATGGGGCTGCCGGCCTCGATCATCACCAGCTACGGCGGCGATGCTGCCGTGTTCAAGGATTCGCAAAGCAGCCAGCTGATCCTGATCGTGGCGGCGCTGGGCGTGATTTATGTACTGCTGGGCGTGCTGTACGAAAGCTATATCCACCCGCTGACGATCCTGGCCGGCTTGCCGTCCGCTGCCGTGGGCGCGCTGCTGACGCTGTGGATCTTCAAGTTGGACCTGACCATGATCGCCATCATCGGCATCCTGATGCTGATCGGTATCGTGAAGAAGAACGCGATCATGATGATCGACTTCGCCCTGGTGGCGCAGCGGGAAGAGGGCAAGGCGCCAATGGATGCGATCCGCGAGGCCTGCATCCTGCGCTTCCGCCCGATCATGATGACCACGCTGGCGGCCTTGATGGGCGCCTTGCCAATCGCCCTGGGCCTGGGGGCTGGCGCTGAATTGCGCCAGCCGCTGGGCCTGGCCGTGATCGGCGGCTTGCTGTTCTCGCAGGTGATTACCCTGTACATCACGCCGGTGATTTACCTGTTCCTGGATAAATATTCCGGCAGCGGCCCAATGAAGGATGGCGACCTGGATGACGGTTCTGCAACGGAGGCGGCGCAACCGATCGAGCTCAGGGCCGTCAAAGCGGCCAAACACTGATAATATGC
The DNA here is from genome assembly GCA_039593775.1 of Pseudoduganella sp. Classification (GTDB taxonomy): domain Bacteria; phylum Pseudomonadota; class Gammaproteobacteria; order Burkholderiales; family Burkholderiaceae_D; genus Rugamonas. Next base: position 40,923 of record JBCNOP010000014.1, on the reverse strand, counting down.
TGGGCGGCGCTTACAACCTGTAACATTCGTCAAGGGCGAAAGTCGGTAAGCTTCCACCCCAGCATCTTCAGTAAAAGCCAATATCTTGCACCAGTACACCCATTCCCACGCCGAGCTTGCGGCCCACGACGGGCATACGTGCCCGACCTGCGGCCAGCCGTGGCCGCAGGACAAGGTGCTCGACTATGGTGCCAGCAAGCCTAACCGCTGGGGTATCGCCTTCACCATCGGGCTGCACTTGCTGGTAGTGCTGATCTATTTCATCAAGCCCAAGGATAAGATCGACCTGACGCCACCGCCCAAGGCTGGCGAAATGGTCTACATCACCCCGGGCAAGCCGGCGCCTCAGCCCAAGCCCAAGCCGCAGCCGAAGGCGAAGCCGTCCAAGGAAACCCCACGCTCCTCGCGCGCCTACCTGCCGCCGAACAAGAATGCGATCACTGAGATCATCAAGCCGCAGGAAAAGATTGTGCCGCCCGAGCAGGCCAAGCTGACCCCGGTGCCGGATAGCGTGCCAGACATGGCAGCCCTGATCGAGCAGCGCCGCCGTGCGCGCCAGGGGCCCGATTCGCAGCCGCCGGCCCAGGAGGAAGATGCAGGCGCCACCGGCAAGGCGCGTGCCCTGGCCAATATCATGGGCGCCCAGGGCCGCAATGCCAATGGCGAGCGCAACGATACTGGCGGCGTGTTCCAGATCGTCAACCAGACCTTCAATGGCGCGGACATCAAGTTCCGCGGCTTTAGCAGCAACTTTAAGCGCCAGTGGCAGCAGCAGGTCCACGTCGACCAGGGCTCGGAAAAAGATATCGAAACGGCAATCGTCAAGAAGATGATCGAGATGATCCGCAAGGAGAAGCCGGGCGACTTCATCTGGGAATCGCACCGCCTTGGCCGCAACGTGCCGATGAGTGCGCGCAAGGAAGACGAAAAAGAGTTGCAGGCCTTCCTGCTGCTCGAGTTCTGGCCGAATTACGGGAAGATACGCTGAGCGATGGCGGCGTCGCCGATCGCGACCAGCCTGGAGCTGTGCACCGCCGGGCTTGGACTGTTCCTCGCGGCGCCGCTGCTGGCCATGGCAAGGCAGCGTCCCGCCAACGGCTGGCTGGCCGCCTTTGTCGCCAGCTTTGCTTCGCTGGCGCTGGCAGACTTCTGTTATAGCGCGGGCGTTTACCGCCAATTTCCCGTTTGGGGGCTGTTTGACTTGCCGCTGGCCTGCCTCGGCGCTTCCTTCTATTGCTACACGCGCCGGATGACCGGCCTCGGCGTTGGCAGGCGCCAGGCATGGCACCTGCTGCCGCTGCCACTGTGGCTCGGCGTGATCCTGCTGGTGCGCGCCCGTGCCACGCCGGATTGGCTGTTCCTTGGCGCCGTGCTGGCCTTGCAGTTGCTGACGCTGGCGTATGGCCTGGCGGTGCTGTGGCGCTTGCGCCAATATCACCAGGCGGTGCGCCAGAACTTTTCCTCGATGCGACGGCGCGACCTGCACTGGCTCAGCCGCCTGACGGCTGCCCTGATGGTGTTGCTGGTCGTCTGGTTCCCGGCGACCCTGCTCGGTGGAGCCTGGGATGTGCTGCTGTTGCTGGGGCGGCTTGCTGTACTCTGTTTTGCCGGCTGGTACGGCATGCGCCACGTGCCGGTATTCGTGCCGAACTGGCAGAAGGCCTTGCCTTCGACGCCGACGGCGGCAGGACGGCAGGAATCCGAGCCTGAGCCGATGCCCGAGCCGCTGCCGGAGCCGGTATTGGTGCCGGAGCCGATACTGGTGCCGCAGCCTGAGCCAGTGGCAGACGCCAAGTACGCCCGTTCCGGCATGACCGCCGCCACCGCCGAAGAAATTGGCCGGCGCCTGCTTAACCGATCCAGGCATCAGCACGACTTTCGCGAGCCCGACCTGACGCTGGCTGAACTGGCCGAGCGTGTCGGCACCTCGCCGCAACTGCTGTCCCAGTACCTGAACGAGGTGCAGAAGCTTACGTTTTACGACTACATCAGCGGCCTGCGCGTCGCCGACGTGCAGCGCATGATGGCCGACCCGGCACGGCGCGATGAGTCCTTGCTCGAGCTCTCGCTGGCGGCCGGGTTCAACAGCCGCTCCACCTTCAATGCCGCCTTCAAGAAAGCGACCGGAGCCACGCCTTCCCAGTGGCGCAAGCAAGGCGGCAGCATGTCCGAGCCGATCGGCCAGGACGACAAGCAGCCCGCCTGAGCCGATAGTGCCTGCATTCCAACCGTAGAGTTGGATCATCTATTGAAGAGGAATGCATGAGACTTTTTACCTGTACCAGCCTGGCCATCCTGGCCTTGCTGTCGCACGACCCTGCCATGGCGGCGAAACCGATCGAGCCGCCGATGGTGACGATCCCGGCCGGCAAATTCCTGATGGGCGACCCGCAATCGCCAGCATCCGATGGCCAGATGATTTCTGCCGCCCCGCAACACCAGGTCAGTATCAAAACCTTCCAGCTTGCCAAATATGAGGTGACGGTCAAGCAGTTCCGCCAGTTTGTCGAAGCGACCGGCTACCGGGCCGGCAGCGAACCGGGCGAATGCTGGAAATGGGTCAAGCCCGGTGCCGGAGCCTTCCCGGATGTGCCGTTCACCCCGGCGCCGGGCATGTGGAACAGCCCGCAATACGCGCCGTCGGACTACCATCCCGTCATGTGCGTGAGCTGGCAGGACGCCCAGGCCTACGCGAAATGGCTGTCCAAAGCCACCGGCAAGCATTACCGCCTGCCGAGCGAAGCGGAATGGGAATACGCCGCCCGTGCCGGCGCGACCGGCGATTATCCCGGCGACGGCAAGCCCGATGGCATGTGCCGCTACGGCAACGGCTTCGATGTCAGCGGCCAGCTAGCCTTTGCCCGTGACCTGGGCTGGGAACGCAAAATGCCGCCTTGCGACGACCAGGCGCCCTACACGGCGGTGGTCGGCTCCTTCCAGCCCAATGCCTTCGGCCTGTTTGATATGTTGGGCAATGTTGCCGAATATGTAGAAGATTGCCAGCACAATGATTACCAGGGAGCGCCGGTTGATGGCTCGGCCTGGACCAGCCAATGCAAGGAAGGCGAAGAGCGCATGCAGATCACCCGCGGCGGCTCATATGGCGCCAACCTGCCGCAACTGTCGCTATCCCAGCGCGGCCACGCGGGCCCGGACAACCGGAGCGCCCTGGGCGAGGGCTTTCGGCTGGCCCTGGATGGCAAGCCGGCAGCCGCTCCCAGCGCCGTGGCGTTTGAGCGCGAACTGGCGCAGGCGCGTGCCGCCGGGGCGCGGAGGACTGCTGGCCGCTGAGGTGTTGTAGATTGTCAGGGTGATGTGTAAAAAGCGCCAATTTCTTGATTCAGCCGAAGTTCTTGCAGCTATAATCGCGAAATTTGCCGACTGGAGCCGGAGTTTTCCCCGCGATGAACATCACCCTGATTTCCTTTGTTGTGCTGTACCTGCTGGGCACGCTCGGCCTGGGCATGTGGGCCGGTACCCGCATCAAGAACACGACCGACTTCGCGGTGGCCGGCCGCAGCCTGCCGCTGATCATGGTGGTTACGACAACTTTCGCGACCTGGTTTGGCGCGGAAACCGTGATGGGCATTCCGGCCAAATTCGTGCAGGGCGGCCTGAACGCCATCGTGGAAGACCCGTTCGGCGCAGGCACCTGCCTGATCCTGGTCGGCATGTTCTTCGCGGCCCGCCTGTACAAGCTCAACTTGCTGACCATCGGCGACTTTTACCGCCAGCGTTTCGGCAAGGGCATCGAGGTGTTCTGCTCGGTGGCCATCATCCTTTCCTACCTGGGCTGGGTAGCGGCGCAGATTACCGCGCTGGGCCTGGTGTTCTCGGTGCTGACCAATGGCGCCATGTCGGAAACCATGGGCATGATCGTCGGCACCCTGGCGGTGCTGATCTACGTGGTGATCGGCGGTTTCCTGGCTGTGGCGTGGACTGACTTCATCCAGATGATCGTACTGGTGGTCGGCCTGTCGGTGATCGCCTTCTTCTCGGCCGACTTGGCGGGCGGCGCCGGCAAGGTGGTCGACCTGGTGGCCAGCAAGGACCTGGGCAACTTCCTGCCGCCAGCCCAGTTCACTGATATCGCCTTCTTCGTCGGCTCGGCCGTGACCATGATGCTGGGCTCGATCCCGCAGCAGGACGTGTTCCAGCGCGTGATGTCGGCCAAGAATGCGCCGACCGCGCGCGCTGGCGCCATCATTGGCGGCGCCAGCTACATCCTGTTCGCCGCGGTACCGATGTTCATCGTCTCCTGCGCCATTATCGTGCTGGGCGACCACGGCCTGGAAATGGCCAAGAACGATTACCAGCGGCTGCTGCCGACCTTTGTGCTGACCAAGATGCCGCTGGTGATGCAGATCCTGTTCTTCGGTGCGCTACTGTCGGCGATCAAGTCCACTTCGTCGGCGACGCTGCTGGCGCCGTCGACCAGCTTCGTTGAGAACATCCTGAAGAACCTGCGTCCTGGCATGGGCGACAAGCAGCAACTGTTTGCGATGCGCGCGACCATTGTGGCCTTCGCAGCGTCGGTGCTTGGGTATGCGATTGCCATGCGCGGCACCTCGATTTATGAACTGGTGTCTTCCGCGTACCAGGTGCCGCTGGTGGCTGCCTTTGTGCCGCTGGTGATGGGCCTGTACTGGAAGCGCGCTACTACGCAAGGCGCGATCCTGTCGCTGGTGCTCGGTATTGTGACCTGGCTGGTATTCTTCCCGCAGATCGGCGGCGAAGCGCTGGCCGCGAAGTTCCCGGGCCAGCTGGCCGGCCTGGCGATGGCCTTCGTTGGCATGATCGCCGGCTCGCTGATGCCGCAATTCCTGCAAAACCGGCAGGAAGGCGTGCACCACGTTAAGGGATTGAACGCCTAAAAAATAAATGGGGACGTACCCCATTTATTCGGTGTTGCAAAATAAATGGGGTACGTCCCCATTTATTTTTTTAGCCCAGGCTTTTCAGTTTGCGCGCGATGTCGAGTGCGAAGTAGGTGAGGACGCCGTCGGCGCCGGCGCGCTTGAAGGCCATCATCGATTCCATCATCACCTTGTCGTGATCGAGCCAGCCGTTCAGCGCGGCGGCCTTCAGCATGGCGTATTCGCCTGACACCTGGTAGGCGTAGGTCGGCACCTTGAACTCATCCTTCACCCGGCGCACGATGTCCAGGTAAGGCATGCCCGGCTTGACCATTACCATGTCGGCGCCTTCGGCGATGTCCAGCGCCACTTCGCGCAGGGCTTCGTCGGTGTTGGCCGGGTCCATCTGGTAGGTGAACTTGTCGGCCTTGCCCAGCGCTGCTGCCGAACCGACCGCATCGCGGAACGGGCCGTAGAAGGCCGATGCATATTTTGCCGAGTAAGCCATGATGCGGGTGTGGATCAGGCCCTTGTCTTCGAAAGCCTTGCGCATGACGCCAATGCGGCCATCCATCATGTCGGACGGGCCGACGATGTCGACGCCTGCTTCGGCCTGGGTCAGTGCCTGGCGCACCAGCATCTCGGTAGTCTCGTCGTTCAGGATCGAGCCCTTTTCGTCGACCGTGCCGTCCTGGCCGTGGCTGGTATACGGGTCCAGCGCCACGTCGGTCATGATGCCCAGCTCGGGGAAGTTCTTCTTCAGCTCGCGCACGGCGCGCGGGATCAGGCCTTCCGGATTGGTGGCTTCCACGCCGTCATTGGTCTTCAGCGACGCATCGATATTCGGGAACAGCGACAGCACAGGAATGCCCAGCTTCACGCACTCCTCGGCCACCTTCAGCAGGTTGTCGATCGAGATGCGGTCCACGCCCGGCATGGTGGCCACCGGATCGCGGCGGTTCGCGCCTTCCACCACGAAGACCGGGTAGATCAGGTCGTCCACGGTGACGGTGTTCTCGCGCATCAGGGCGCGCGAAAACGGGTCGCGGCGCATGCGGCGCATGCGGATGGCTGGAAAATCAGGAGTGATCATTCTTCGCTTTCGTCAGGAGTGAGCGCTTGGCCGTCATCGGCGAGGCCGGCCAGCTCTTCGATCTTGGCCGTCGCTTCCTCGATGCCGATGCGCTTCAGCGCGGAAAACAGTTGCACGGTGAAGGGGAAGCCTTCGCCGTCTTCATCGACGTAGCTGTCGAGCTTGGCTTTCGCCTGGCGCAGCACGTTGATGGATTCATTGCGGTTCAGCTTGTCGGCCTTGGTCAGGATGCAGTGGATCGGCTTGCCGGTCGGGGCGAACCATTCGATCATCTGCTGGTCCAGGTCGGTGAACGGGCGGCGCGCATCCATCATCAGCACCAGGGCCGCCAGCTGCTCGCGCTGCTGCACGTAGTCGCCCAGCAGGCGCTGCCAGTGGTTCTTGGCGTCGCCCGACACTTCCGCATAGCCGTAGCCCGGCAAGTCGGCGATCAGGCACTGGATTTCATCCATCTTGACGGGGTCATGGCGGTGCATCGCGACGTGGGCGCCGCCGACCGAGAAGAAGTTGATGTGCTGCGTGCGGCCAGGGGTCTTGGAGGCGAAAGCCAGCCCTTTCTGGTTGCACAGGATATTGATCGCGGTCGATTTGCCAGCATTGGAACGGCCCGCAAAGGCGATCTCTGGCACCGTCGTGCGCGGCAGGTCGCGCAGATGGTTAACGGTAGTGAAAAAACGGGCTTGCCAGAGTTTGGACATGGGGAAAGCAACAAAAAGAGGGCAAAAATGCAGGAAAGCTATTGTACAATAAGGGGTTACGAATTGTTGCCATGCTATATTTGCCCAATTCTTATACTACTAATTATTTACTTCTGTCCCAAGGTGTCTGAATGAATCGTGCGTTTTCGCCATTTGTAAAATCCTTGTTCGTCGCAATGTTGGCAGTAAGCGGTGTGGCCTCTGCCAATGAAGCACATGCTCCGGCAGCTAAAGTTGATCCAGCCAAGGGCGCAACCCTGTACGCTGAAGGTGACAACGCGCGCGGCATTCCGGCCTGCGTTTCCTGCCACGGCGCCAAGGGGGCATCTACCATCACCGTCAATCCTAAGCTGGGCGGCCAGGGCGAAGCCTACATTTACAAGCAGCTGGTGGCCTTCAGCGGCGACGCACGTCCAGGCACCGTGATGACCGCTTTTGCCAAGGCACTGACCGACGAAGAAAAGAAGAACGTCGCTAACTATCTGGCCACCGAGCCAAGCAAGGCCGGCGCTGCCAAGAACAAGGACACCGTAGAACTGGGCAAGAAGATCTACCGCGGCGGCATTGCTGAAAACCGCGTGCCAGCCTGCGCTTCCTGCCACGGCCCAGCCGGCGGCGGCATGCCAGCCATGTACCCACGCGTGGGCGGACAGCACCAGGACTACACCGCAGCTACCCTGAAAGCCTTCAAGGCCGGCACCCGCAAGTCCAGCCCTGAAATGCAGACCATCGCTTACCGCATGTCCGACAAGGAAATCGAAGCGGTTGCCGACTACATGGCCGGCTTGAAGTAATTGCAATGCGCCGCCCAATGCAGGGCGGTTCTGGACATGAAAAGGGCGGCCGCGCAAGCAGGCTGCCTTTTTTTTGCGTATCCTCCTGACTTTTTCCCTGAGCAGCAATGAGCGACACCCCAAGCACCTCCGGAATCCAGCTGCGCAACCGGCGCGGCCCACTGGCCGAGACGGTCGAGCTGCTGTCTTCGATGCGCTTCGCCATCGCCTTGTTCGTGGTGATCATCTTCGCTGCGATCATCGGCACCATCGTGCAGCAAAGCCAGCCGATACCGAACTACATCAACCAGTTCGGCCCGTTCTGGTTCGAAGTGTTCAACAAGCTGGGGCTGTACGCGATTTACTCGTCGTGGTGGTTCGTTTCGATGTGCGGCTTGCTGGTCGTGTCGACCACGCTGTGCATCGTGCACAATACGCCGAAGATGCTGAAGGACATGCGTAGCTGGCGCGAGAAAGTGCGCGAGGCTTCGCTTAACAACTTCCACCACAAGACGCATTGGCAATCGCCACTGTCGCGCGAACAGCTCGCCGGCCAGACCGCCCAGCGCCTGGGCCATGCGGGCTATGGCACCAAGGTGATCGAGAAAGACGGCGCCATCCTGGTGTCGGCCAAGCGCGGCGCCGGCAACAAGTTCGGCTATATCTTCGCGCACAGCGCCATCGTCATCATCCTGGTCGGCGGCATGCTCGACTCCGACCTGCCGATCCGCTTCCAGCAATGGATGTTCGGCAAGACTGCGTTCGGTGGCACGGGACTGATTGCCGAAATCCCGGCCCAGCACCGCCTGAGCGTGCATAACCCGACTTATCGCGGCAATATCGCGCTGCCGGAAGGCACGGCCGGGAATACTGCGATCCTGTCGCGCCCGGATGGTGCGCTGTTGCAGGATTTGCCGTTCACCATCCAGCTCAAGAAATTCGATATCGACTTCTACAGCACCGGCATGCCGAAGCTGTTCGCCAGCCACGTCACTGTGCGCTCCAGCGACACTGGCAAGACGGTCGACGCGGTGGTCGAGGTCAACAAGCCGCTGATCTTTGAGGGCGTCGCCATTTACCAGTCCTCCTTCGAAGATGGCGGCAGCAAGCTGAAGCTGCTCGGCCACCCGATGAAGGGCACCGACACCACTACCTTCGGCCTGAACGGCGAAGTGAATGGCACCACCAAGCTGAACGACGAGTACACCGTGGAGTGGAGCGATTTCCGCCCCTTCAACGTGGAAAACATCAGCGGCCAGGATGCGCGCGCTGTCACCAAGGGCGAAAGCCTGAACGAATCGTTCTCGCGCAGCCTGGACAAGCAGCTGGGTTCGGCCGCCAAGACCGCCCACAACAAGGACCTGAAGAACGTCGGCCCGTCGGTGCAGTACAAGCTGCGCGACAAGACCGGCCAGGCACGCGAATTCCAGAACTATATGCAGCCGGTGACCATCGATGGCGATACCGTGTTCCTGGCCGGCGTGCGCGCCAACCCGTCCGACCCGTTCAGCTACCTGCGCATCCCGGCCGACGACGAACATAGCGTGCGCGAGTGGATGCGCCTGCGCGCCGCGCTGCAGGATCCTGCGCTGCGCCAGATAGCCGCCGCGAATTATGCGGCGAAGGCCATGCCGCAATCGAAGGCTGGCAATGCCCTGCGCAGCCAGCTTGAGGCCTCTGCCCTGAAAGGCCTGGAAATCTTCGCTGGCGACGCCAATGGTGCTGGTTTCTTCGCCATCAGCCGCTTCCTGGAGAAGGTGCCGCAGGCAGAACAGACCAACGCTGCCGAAATCTTCCTGAAGATCCTGAATGGCTCGATGTGGGAGCTGTGGCAGGCCGCCCGGGAGCGGGACGGCAAGCCGGCCGCCGCGATGGACGAAACCCATGGCCGCTTCCTGCAACTGGCCACCAACGCCCTGTCGGACAGTTTCTTCTATGGCGCCCCGGTCTACCTGCAGCTCGACGAATTCACCCAGGTGAAGGCGTCGGTGTTCCAGGTCACCCGTTCCCCGGGCAAGACCGTCGTGTACATCGGCTGCCTGTTGCTGGTGCTGGGGGTGTTCGCAATGTTCTATATCCGCGAGCGCCGCGTCTGGGTCTGGATCAAGGATGGCGCAAGCGGTGCCGAGGCCCTGATGGCCATGAGCACCCAGCGCAAGACCCTGGATTTCGAGAAGGAATTTGAAGAACTCAAGGAAAAACTTCCGCAATCGGCGTAAGCTGTTGCCAAGTTTTGGAGAATCGCAAATGGAAGCAACACAAACCTATACCCAGCAACCCGGCTATTTCAAACGCCTGAATGCGTTCGACTGGCTGTTTGCCCTGGCACTGTGCGCCGGCGCGCTGTACGCCTTCAACCGCTTCGGCGCCTACATGGACATCTACGAGAAGGCCATCCTGCTGGCTTCGGGCCCGGCCTTTGCCGCGCTGGGCTGGTACTGGAAGCCGTTGCGCTGGCTGATGCCGCTGTCGTTCGCGCTGGCGCTGTGGGCGATCAGCCTGTACGGTGGCGACCTGCTGGCAGCTGATAAACGCTTCTTCCTCAAGTACATGCTGTCGAGCCAGTCGGCCATCCTGTGGATGAGCACCATGTTCGTCCTGTCCACCCTGTTCTACTGGGGCGGCCTGGTGGCGCGATCGGACTTCGGCGGCGCGATCGGCTCCCGGCTGTGCTGGGCCGGCATCGTGCTGGGCGTGACCGGCATGCTGGTGCGCTGGTACGAGTCGTACCTGATCGGTACGGACGTCGGCCATATCCCGATCTCGAACCTGTATGAAGTGTTCATCCTGTTCTCGCTGATCACCGCGATGTTCTACCTGTACTACGAGGAGCACTACAAGACTCGCACCCTGGGTCCGTTCGTGCTGCTGGTGATCTCGGCTGCCGTCGGCTTCCTTCTGTGGTACACCGTCGCGCGCGGCGCCTCGGAGATCCAGCCGCTGGTGCCTGCCCTGCAAAGCTGGTGGATGAAAATCCACGTTCCGGCTAACTTCATCGGCTACGGCACTTTTGCGCTGGCCGCCATGGTGGCCTCGGCTTACCTGCTGAAATCGCACGGCATGCTGGTGGACCGCCTGCCGTCTCTGGAAGTGCTGGATGACGTGATGTACAAGGCGATCTCGATCGGCTTCGCCTTCTTCACCATCGCCACCATCCTCGGCGCCCTGTGGGCGGCGGAAGCCTGGGGCGGCTACTGGTCCTGGGACCCGAAAGAAACCTGGGCCCTGATCGTCTGGCTGAACTATGCAGCCTGGCTGCACATGCGCCTCATGTCCGGCCTGCGCGGCCGTCCTGCCGCCTGGTGGGCCCTGGTCGGCCTGCTGGTCACCACTTTCGCCTTCCTGGGCGTGAACATGTTCCTCTCCGGCCTGCATTCCTACGGCAAGCTTTAATATCGGCTTCAGCAAACTGGTGTAAGGTTTAGCTATTACCTTGCACCAGTCCTGGAGCTGACCATGCTGATCCTTCCTTCCGAAATCACGCCACGCGAAGTCTTCGAGTCGCGCCGCAAGTTCATCAAGCTGGCAGCCGCAGGCGCCATCCTCGGGCCTGAACTGGCCTTTGCCCAAGGCGGCGCCAAGCTGGCTGCCCGCCCTAATCCCGCTTTTGTGGTGATGGAGAAGCAGACGTCCCGCAAGGACGCAACCAGCTACAACAACTTTTACGAATTCGGCACCGACAAGTCGGACCCTGCGGAGAATGCACACACGCTGCGCACGCGCCCGTGGACCGTGCAGATCGAGGGCGAAGTGAAAAAGCCGATGACGCTCGATATCGACAGCCTGCTCAAGCTGGCGCCGCTGGAAGAGCGTATCTATCGCTTGCGCTGCGTGGAAGGCTGGTCGATGGTGATTCCGTGGATCGGCTATTCCTTCTCCGAATTGATCAAGAAGGTCGAGCCTACTGGTAATGCCAAGTTTGTCGAATTCATCACTTTGGCTGACCATCAGCAGATGCCGGGTGTGCGCAGCCGCGTGCTGGACTGGCCATACGTCGAAGGCTTGCGCATCGACGAAGCCAACCACCCGCTGGCGCTGCTCACACTGGGCATGTATGGCGAGGTGCTGCCGAACCAGAACGGCGCGCCGGTACGCATGGTGGTGCCGTGGAAGTACGGCTTCAAATCCGCCAAGTCGATCGTGAAGATCCGCTTCGTGCGCGACATGCCGCGCACGTCGTGGAACAAGTCGGCGCCCAATGAGTATGGCTTCTATTCGAACGTGAATCCGGACGTCGACCACCCGCGCTGGTCGCAGGCCTCCGAACGCCGCATCGGCGAAGACGGCTTCTTCACCAAGAAGCGCAAGACGCTGATGTTCAACGGCTACCCCGAAGTGGCGTCGCTGTACACCGGCATGGACCTGAAGAAGTTCTACTGATGGCCTTTAATCCCACACCACGCCAGCTCAAGGCCATCAAGAGCGTCGCCTTCGTGCTGGCGCTGGTGCCTTTCTTCGCGCTGGCCTACCTGGTGGCGACGGACCAGCTGGTCGAGCCGCTGCAATACATCACGCGCAATACCGGCTCGTGGACCTTGTACTTCCTGTGCATCACGCTGGCCGTTACGCCGCTGCGCCGCTTGTCGGGCTGGAACTGGCTGCTCAAGCTGCGCCGCATGATGGGGCTGTACGCTTTCTTCTATGCGCTGCTGCACTTCACGACCTTCCTGTGGTTTGATCATTTCTTCGACGTGCAGGAGATGCTGAAGGATGTCGCCAAGCGCCCCTTCATTACGGTGGGGTTCACCGCCTTCGTGCTGCTGGTGCCGCTGGCCGTGACCAGCACTAACGGCATGGTGCGCCGCCTCGGCGGCAAGCGCTGGCAGCTGCTGCATAGGCTGGTGTACGTGATCGCACCGCTCGGCATTTTGCACTTCTGGTGGATGCGGGCCGGCAAGCATGACTTCAACAAGCCGATCCTGTTTGGCCTGATTGTGCTGGTGCTGCTCGGCATCCGCGCCTGGTGGGCGCGCAGCAAAACCGCCGCATCCACAGCCGCGGCCGCCACGACCCGCCATTGACCAAAATTCGGGGTCAGGTCTGTCATTTGGACACGCGAGCTGATTGTTTGATGAATCTCAATACGCCGAAAGCACGAGTTCTGCGTCTTGAGATTTATCAAGCGATAGCGCTATCTGTCCAAATGACAGACCTGACCCCGAATTTGGAGGTTGGGGCGGCGGTGGCGACCGCCCCGGCGGGATTACTTGATCACCGATTCCAGCGCGAACAGGTCGGCTGGATTTTCACGCTGCCGTACGACGTGGACTTGGTCGCCGTCGACGATCAGCTCCACGGCGCGGCCGCGGGTGTTGTAGTTGGAGGCCATGGTCATGCCGTAGGCGCCGGCAGTCTGCATCACCAGCAGGTCGCCGGCATTGACGTTCAGCTCGCGGTCGCGCGCCAGCCAGTCGCCGGATTCGCAGATCGGGCCGACCACGTCGAACATGGCGGCAGCGGCGTCGTTGCGCACGACCGGCTGCATATCCATCCAGGCCTGGTACATCGCCGGGCGCGCCATGTCGTTCATCGCCGCATCGACGATGCAGAAGTTCTTCTCTTCGCCGTGCTTGATGAATTCCACACGGGTCAGCAGCACGCCGGCATTGCCGACGATCGAGCGGCCCGGTTCGAAGATCACCTTGATCGGTGCGCCGCCATGTTTCTCGGCGCGCCAGGCGTCGATGCGCTTGAACAGGCGCGCCAGGTAGTCGCCCACCGGCACCGGTGCGCCGTCGCCGTAGTCGATGCCCAGGCCGCCACCGATGTCCAGGTGGTGCAGGTGGATGCCTTCGGCGCCCAGCGCGTCGATCAGTTCAATCAGCTTGTCCAGTGCTTCCAGCAGTGGCGCGTCGTCCAGCAACTGCGAGCCGATGTGGCAGTCGATGCCCGATACGTCCAGGTGCGGCAGCTTGGCGGCGGTGCGGTAGGTTTCGAGTGCATCGTCGAAGGCTACACCGAACTTGTTGGCCTTCAGGCCGGTGGCGATGTAGGGGTGGGTCTTGGCGTCCACGTTCGGGTTCACGCGCAGCGAGATGCGCGCTTTCTTGCCCATGCTGCCTGCCACTTCGTTCAGGCGGTGCAGCTCGGGGATCGATTCGACGTTGAAGCACAGGATGTCGTGTTCGAGCGCCAGGCGCATTTCTTCCACACTCTTGCCGACGCCGGAGAAAATCACTTTCTTCGGATCGCCGCCGGCGGCAATCACGCGCAGCAGCTCGCCTCCCGACACGATGTCGAAGCCGGCGCCGCGGCGGGCCAGCAGGTCGAGGATGGCGAGGTTGGAGTTCGCCTTCATTGCGTAGCACACCAGCGCGTCGCGGCCGGCGCAGGCATTGGCGTAGGAGTCGAAGTTCTCGGTGAGCTGGGATTTGGAATAGACGTAGGCGGGGGTGCCGTAGCTTTCGGCGATGGCGTTCAGCGCGACGCCTTCGGCGTGCAGAACGCCGTTCTGGTATTCGAAGTGGGACATAAGTTACTGTTGGGATGCTGGTGGTGTGGACGGAACCGGAGCCGCCGGTGGCGCCACGCCCGGTTTCGCCTCGGTGGCGGGCTTGGCGGGTCGCTTTGGCATATAGAGGGGGCCGGTTTGGCCGCATCCGGCCAACAGGGCTGCCATTGTAAGGACAGCAAGTGCGATTGGGGACTTCACGATTAAAATAGGGGCTTGATAGGAATCTTGGAGTGTAGCATGACCGAATCGGAATTTTTGGACCTGGCCGAAGCAACCCTGGATGCGATCGAGGCTTCCCTGGACCGCCTGTGCGAGCAGGATATGGTGGATGTGGAGTGCAGCCGTAGCGGCAATGTGCTGGAAATCGAGTTCGTTGGGAACGGGTCGAAGGTGATCATCAACTCGCAGGCGCCGATGCAGGAGCTGTGGGTGGCGGCGCGCTCGGGTGGGTTCCACTATCGCCAGGTGGAGGGCAAGTGGGTCGATACGCGCCGGGGTACCGAACTGTATGCGGCGCTGTCGGAGATTGTGACGGAGCAGGGTGGGGCGCCGGTTGTCGTGGCGCCTTAAAACCGGTAAACCGATGCCTGACCCGCAGGGTCAGGCACCAGGCCAGCAGCTGCCGCGTATCGGTGTCTGACCCTGCGGGTCAGACTCCTTTTACCGGGTTTAGAACAGCTCGTTCTTGACGGCGTCCTTCTGTTTCTCCTCCGCCGGCGTGCCGCGCGTCGCACCTTCCAGGCTGTCGATGCCCACGCCCGGCGGATTCTCCGCATAGTAGTACTCCCCATCCTGGGCAATGATGCCCTGCGGAATCGGCCTTTCCTCAATCGGAATACTCTTCAGCGCCTTGCCCATGTAGCTGATCCAGATCGGCAGGGCCAGGCCGCCGCCGGTTTCCTTGTTGCCCAGGTTCTTGGGCTGGTCGAAGCCGATCCAGGCAATGCCCACCAGCTTGGCCTGGTAGCCGGCAAACCAGGCGTCAATCGAATCGTTTGTGGTGCCGGTCTTGCCGGCGATGTCCGGGCGCTTCAGCGACAGCGCACGGGTCGCGGTACCGAAACGCACCACGTCCTTCAGCATCGAGTCCATCAGGAAGGCATTGCGTTCGTCGATCACGCGGTTCTTCTCGTCGCCAGCCTTGTCCGGGTTGGCTTGCGACAGGACCTTGCCGTCGGCGTCGGTGACCTTGGCGATCAGGTAAGGCGAGATCTTGTAGCCGCCGTTGGCAAACACCGCGTAGGCGCCTGCCATCTGCATCGGCGTAACGCCGCCGGCGCCCAGGGCCAGCGTCAGGTAAGGCGGGTTGCGCTCGGCGTCGAAGCCGAAGCGGGTGGTGTATTCCTGGCCGTACTTGGCGCCAATGCGGTGCAGGATGCGGATCGAGACCATGTTCTTCGACTTGGTCAGGCCGCGGCGCATGGTCATCGGGCCTTCATACTTGCCGTCGTAGTTTTTCGGCTCCCAGGCCTGGCCGCCGGTCTGGCCGGCGTCGAAAGAGATCGGGGCGTCGTTGATCATGGTGCCGGGCGACAGGCCGCGTTCCAGCGAGGCTGAATAGATGAAAGGCTTGAACGAGGAGCCCGGCTGGCGCCAGGCCTGGGTCACGTGGTTGAACTTGTTGCGGTTGTAGTCGAAGCCGCCCACCATGGCCTTGATCGCGCCGTCTTCGGTGCTGGCCGAAACAAAGGCCGATTCCACTTCCGGCATCTGGGTGATCTGCCAGTCCTTGTCGTCCTGCATGACGCGGATCACGGCGCCGCGGCGGATGCGCTTGTTCGGCGGGTTTTTGTCCGAAAGCCAGCTCTTGCCCATAGCCAGGCCGGCGCCCTTGATGGTGATTTCCTCGCCGGAGGCGGTGACTGCCACCACCTTGTCGGCAGCGGCGCTCAATACCATGGCGGCCACGATATTGTCGCTGTCAGGATGTTCGGCCAGTTCGGTCTCGACGATCTCGTCGGCTTCCGACTTATTGGCCGGCAGGTCGACATACGATTCCGGTCCGCGGTACGGGTGGCGCTTCTCGTATTCCATCACGCCGCTGCGCAGGGCCAGGTAGGCAGCGTCCTGGTCTGCCTTGGTAATCGTGGTGAAGACGTTCAGGCCGCGCGTGTAAGTCTCTTCCTTGAACTGCTCGTAGACCAGCTGGCGCGCCATTTCCGCAACATATTCGGCATGAACTCCAAACGCGCTGCTGTCTGTTTTCACTTTTAACTGCTCATTCTTCGCCGCCTCATACTGTGCGGGCGTAATATAACCAAGCTGGGCCATGCGTTGCAGGATGTACTGCTGGCGCACCTTGGCGCGCTTCGGGTTGACCACCGGGTTGTAGGCTGAAGGCGCCTTTGGCAGGCCCGCCAGCATGGCTGCTTCCGCCACGCTAATGTCTTTCAGGTTCTTGCCGAAATAGATTTGGGCGGCCGAAGAAAAGCCGTAGGCCCGCTGCCCCAGGTAGATCTGGTTCATGTAGACCTCCAGGATCTGGTCCTTGGTCAGGTTCTGCTCGATCTTCCAGGCCAGCAGCGCTTCATAGGCCTTGCGCTTGAACGTCTGCTCGCTGGAGAGGAAGAAGTTGCGCGCTACCTGCTGCGTAATGGTGGAGGCCCCCTGGCGGGCGCCGCCCGTTGCGTTGTGGACTGCGGCGCGCAGGATGCCCCAGTAGTCGACGCCGCCGTGTTCGTAGAAGTTGCTGTCTTCAATCGCCAGCACTGCCTTCTTCATGACATCGGGGATGTCCTTGATATGTACCAGGTTGCGGCGCTCTTCGCCGAACTCGCCGAGCAGCACATTGTCGGCCGAGTAAATGCGCAGCGGTATTTTCGGGCGGTAGTCAGTAATCGTATCCAGGGATGGCAGGTTGGGGTAGGCCAGGGCCAGGCCGAACACCACCAGCAGGACGCCGGCCAGTATCAGGCCCAGCAAAGAAATCAGGGCCATCAGCAGAAAACCCTTCGGCGATTTTTTTGCCGTGGTCTCGTGGTTGTTTGCAGTCATACGCAGCTTCAGTAGGTTTTATGCAAGGCATTATAAATGAGGGCCCAGGGGCCTGAGCGCACGTGATATTCGGAAATATTGATTGTGAGCAACAAGGCAACTTAGTTTATTGATATGCCATTAATTGCAACATTGGGTGTGGCAAATCCCTCACAAAACATTAATGGTGCACTGGAGAAATACCTTTACATGGCGCAGACAATGTTGCTAGCATCTAATGTACTGTCTCATGTTTGCGGTCTAAACACGGGTTTTTAAACGAATTTGGATATGTAAATGTCTATGGAGTTGTCAGGAGTGCATCCATGTCATTGGACCTGAAAGCCCTGTTTGGCGGCGCCCAGGGCCCGCTGGTTGGCTTAGATATCAGCACCTCGAGTGTGCGTTTGGTGGAATTGTCCGAAGCGGGCAAGGAAGGCATGCGCCTCGACCGGTGCGCCTCGGAGCCCCTGCCGCGCGGCGCTGTCGCCGACGGCAATATTGAAAATATGGAGCAAGTGGTCGAGGCGGTGCGCCGCCTGATCAAGAAAAGCGGCACGCGCGCCAAACACGTCGCGCTGGGCATGCCGCCTGCTTCCGTGATTACCAAGAAGATCGTGCTGCCGGCAGGATTGTCTGAACAGCAGCTCGAATTGCAGGTCGAATCCGAAGCTGCCCAGTACATCCCGTTTGCACTCGACGAGGTGAGCCTGGACTTCGACGTGATCGGCCCGGTTGCCAATTCGACGGAAGACATCGAAGTCATGCTGGCCGCTGCACGCCGCGAAAAAGTCGTCGACCGCGTCGCGATTGCGGAAGAAGCCGGCTTGAAGGCATCGGTAGTGGATGTCGAATCCTATGCCGCACGCGCCGCGCTGGACCACGTCACCTCGCAGCTGCCGAATGCCGGCGCCGGCCAGGTGATCGCGCTGTTCCAGATCGGCGCGGTGTCGACCCAGATTTCGGTGATGCTCGATGGCGCCACGATTTATGAGCGCGAGCAGCCTTTCGGCGGCAATTCGCTGACCCAGGATATCGTGCGTTCCTACGGCCTGGCCTTCGAAGAAGCCGAAGCGCGCAAGAAGGCCGGCGACCTGCCGGAGAACTACCAGTCCGACGTGCTTGCACCGTGGCTGGAAGGCGCCGCGATGGAAGTGACGCGCGCGATCCAGTTCTTCTTCACGTCGACGCCATTTACCAAGATCGACCAGATTTTCCTGGCAGGCGGCTGCGCCGTGTTGCCCGGCTTGCTGGACATGATCGCCAGCCGCACCCGTATTTCCAGCGCCGTCATTTCGCCGTTCAAGGGCATGCAGCTGGCTTCCGGCGTGCGTGAACAGGCACTGCGCAACGATGCGCCGGCATACCTGGTGGCCTGCGGCCTTGCCATGCGGAGGTTCGGCTGATGATACGCATTAACCTTCTCCCGCACCGGGAGGAAAAACGCGCGCTGCGCAAAAAAGCCTTTTACGCAATGCTTGGCATTGGCGCTGCCGCCGGTGCGGCGGTCGTGCTGGTGGTGGGCGGCTATAACGCACGAGCCCTGTCGATCCAGGAATTGCGCAATGGCGAACTGCGTGGCGCCAATGCCGAACTGGATAAGAAGATCGTGGAAATCTCCACGCTGCGCCAGGAAATCGATGCGCTGAAAGCGCGCCAGCAAGCGGTGGAAGATTTGCAGGCTGACCGCAACCAGCCAGTCTACCTGATGGATGAACTGGTCAAGCAGACCCCGCCTGGCGTGTTCCTGAAATCGGTCAAGCAGGAGGGGCAGAAAGTCACGCTGACCGGCAGTGCCCAGTCGCAGGAACGCGTGTCCGAACTGCTGCGTAACCTGTCGGGCAATTCGCCATGGCTGGAACGTCCCGAACTGGTGGAAGTGAAAGCCGGCACGATCGGCGCCAGCAGCAAGTCGAGCGGCCGTGCCATCGTTGAATTCCAGCTGACCGTCATGATCAAGCGTCCGCGCGACAAGGACGAAAACCCGGACGGCAAGCCGGGCGCCAAACCTGGCGCCCCGAATGCCGCAGCCAAGTCCTGAGAACATAACCATGGCAACTGATTTGAAACAATTAGATGAGGTGCTCAAGGCCCAGTTCAGGAACCTGAACGGGGTGCACCCGGGCCTGTGGCCGATCCTGCCACGCATGCTGCTTGCGCTGGGCGTAGCGGCTTTGGCGGTCGCTGCCGGCTATTTCCTGTACTGGCAGTCGCAGTACGAGGAGCTGGAAGCTGGCGCGCAGCAGGAGCAAAAGCTGCGTGAAGAGTACAAGCTGAAGATCGCCCAGGCGGTCAACCTCGAAGAACTCAAGCGCCAGAAGGAACAGGTCGACAAGTACGTGGTACAGATGGAGAAGCAATTGCCGGGCAAAGCTGAAATGGCGGCCCTGCTGTCGGACATCAACAATGCCGGCACCGGCCGCGGCCTGAGCTTCGAACTGTTCAAGCCGAACCGGGTCGAAGTCAAGGATTACTACGCCGAGCAGCCGATCGAACTGCGCGTCAACGGCAGCTACCATGACCTGGGCGCCTTTGCCGGCGACCTGGCAGGCATGGCCCGTATCGTGACGCTGAACAACCTGTCGCTGGACATCAAGCCGCGCGAAGGCAGGGAATTGCCGGCAGGCGTGCTGCAACTGAATGCCACCGCCAAAACCTTCCGCTATCTCGATCCGGAGGAAGTGGCCGAGCAGCGCCGGATGGCCAACGAGAAGAAAAAGGGAGGTAAGTAATGAAGAAGTTTGCCCCCCTCGCCTGTGCCCTGCTGCTGACCGCCTGCGGTGAGAGCGACGTGCAGCAGGTGCGTACCTGGATGAAGGAAACCGAGGCCCAGACCAAGCCGACCGTCAAGCCGCTGCAGGAGCCGAAGACCTTCGTGCCCTTTGCCTATATGGCCGGCGACGTGCTTGATCCCTTCAACGCCAGCAAGCTGCTGACCGAACTGGCCAAGAGCCGCGCGGGCAGTTCCCAGGCGCCGGACCAGAACCGCCGCAAGGAATTCCTCGAAAGCTTCCCGCTGGATGCCATGAAGATGGTCGGCACCATGGAAAAGAGCAATGTGATGAATGGCCTGGTGCAGATCGACCGCACCGTCTACCAGGTCAAGAAGGGACAGTACGTGGGACAGAATTATGGATTGATCACCGCGGTCACGGAAGACGCGATCACGGTGCGTGAAATTGTTCAGGATGCGGCCGGCGACTGGGTCGAGCGCATGTCGAAGCTGGAACTGCAGGAAAGTAAGGAGAGCTCCAAATGATCGCCATCAGAACCCTGAAGCGCTTGTGCCGCCAGGCTGGCGTAATGCTGGCACTGGCCGGCAGCGCAGCCGTTGCGCAGGCCCAGCAAGGCAACGCGATCGAATCGATCACGGCCAACCAGCAAGGCAGCAATGTGATCGTGAAGATCGCAATGAAGGAAACGCCGCAAAAGCTGCCGATCGGCTTTGCCATCACCAATCCGGCCCGTATCGCGCTCGATTTCGGCCAGACCACCAATGCCACCGGCAAGACCAGCCAGGACCTGAACATGGGCGACCTGGCCAGCGTCAACGTGGTGCAGGCTGGCGACCGTTCGCGCCTGGTGTTCAACCTGAAGCGCACGCTGAACTACGCTACCGCGATTGACGGCAAGAACGTGATCCTGACCATCGATGCCTCCGGCGGCGTGGCGCAGGCAGTCGATGCCCGCGGCCTGCCAGTGGCAGCCGCCAAGCCGGCAGCACCGGCGCCTGCCGGCAAGCAAGCGCTGCGCGACATCGACTTCCGCCGCGGTAACGGCGGCGAAGGCCGCGTCGTGATCGACCTGCCGAACAACCAGGTTGCTGTCGACGTGCGCCAGACCCCGACCGGCGTGGTCGTGGACTTCCTCAAGACCACCGTGCCGGAAACCCTGCGCCGGCGCCTGGACGTGACCGATTTCGGCACGCCGGTCAACCGCATCACCACCGTACCGCAAGGCGACAACGTGCGCATGACCGTGGAAGCGCACGGCCTGTGGGAGCAGAGCGTGTACCAGAGCGATACCCAGCTGGTGGTGGACGTCAAGCCGATCAAGGAAGACCCGAACAAGCTGGTGCAAGGCAGCCAGGGCTACCGTGGCGAAAAGCTGTCGTTCAATTTCCAGAACGTGGAAGTGCGCGCAGCGCTGCAGGCGATTGCCGACATCTCGGGCCTGAACATCATCACCAGCGACAGCGTGCAGGGCAACCTGACCCTGCGCCTGAAGGAAGTGCCATGGGACCAGGCGCTGGACGTCGTCCTGCAAGCCAAGGGCCTGGACATGCGCAAGAACGGCAACGTGCTGTGGATCGCGCCGAAGGAAGAACTGCTGACCAAGGAAAAGCTGGAACTGGAGCAGAAGGCCCAGATCGCCGACCTGGAGCCGCTCAAGTCCGAGATCTTCCAGCTGAACTACCAGAAGGCTGAAGCCTTCAAGACCGTGTTCGGTATTGACGGCGGCGGCGACACCAAGAACCGCATCCTGTCCAAGCGCGGCAGCGCCATCATCGAATCGCGCACCAACCAGCTGTTCGTGACCGATATCGCGTCCAAGCTGGAAGAAGTGCGCAAGCTGATCCTGAAGACCGACGTCGCCACCAAGCAAGTGCTGATCGAAGCGCGTATCGTGGAAGCGTCCGACACCTTCACCCGCAACCTGGGCGCCAAGCTGGGCTTTGCCGACATGCGCGGCATCCGCGGCGGCGACGCCGGCTGGGGCGTTGGCAACGGCAACAACCGTGTTGGCCTGAGCGGCAACATCACCGGCATGGGCCAGGCGCAAGGCATCGTGAAAGTGGACGATGGCCAGGGTTCGTACAACAACACCCAGTTCATCAACCTGCCGGCGGCATCGATCAACGGCGCGCAGGCCGGCAGCCTGGCGGTCAGCCTGTTCAATTCCGCAGCCAACCGCTTCCTGAACCTGGAACTGTCGGCCCTGGAAGCTGATGGCACTGGCAAGATCATCTCCAGCCCACGCGTGGTGACCGCCGACAAGGCGCCTGCCGTGATCGAACAGGGTGTGGAGCTGCCATACCAGGTGGCGACTTCTTCCGGCGCGACGTCGATCGTGTTCCGCAAGGCTAACCTGAAGCTGGACGTGATTCCGCAGATTACCCCGGACGGCAATGTGGTGCTGGATGTTGACGTGAACAAGGACTCCGTGGGCCAGGAAACCCGCGCCGGTTTCGCGATCGACACCAAGCACGTCAAGACCCAGGTGATGGTGGAGAACGGCGGTACCGTGGTGCTGGGCGGTATCTACCAGCAGACCGAACGTAACACTACTGCCAAGGTGCCGCTGCTGGGCGACGTGCCTATCCTGGGCAACCTGTTCAAGACGAATTCGCGTACCAATGACAAGACCGAACTGCTGGTCTTCATTACGCCAAAGATCGTTACCGACCGCCTCTCTGCGCGTTGAGATGAAAGATAGTGTCAACAGAATAAAGGAAAGAACATGGCAAACGTAGTATTCCGAAAACTGTCCGCCCTGGCAGGCGTGCTGGCTTGCGCCAGCCTGCTGGCAGCTTGTGGCGGCGGCGGTGGCAGCCCTGGCGCCAGCGTCTCCAATCCCGATCCGCTGACGCCGAAGGCCGCCAGCGTGGTGGTCACTTCCAGCTCCGACACCATTGCCGCTTCCGGCATTGACGGCACCGAAGTGACCATTACCGCCATCGTCAAGGACGGCAATAACCAGGCTGTGCCTAACGCAACCGTGCAGTTCCATACGACTGCCGGTACCATCAGCAACAGCGGCAGCACCACCGATAGCTCGGGCAAGGTCTCCGAGAAGCTGAGCGTGAAAGGCGTTACCGTCAACGGCGTCAACCAGCCTGTCGGCCTGGAAATCAAGATTTCCGCCGGCGTCAAAGGGGTGGACAACGTCAGCACCAACACCATTACCGTCAAAACGGTATAAGCTGGACCCGTGCAGCGCCTGCCCGGCGGCAGGCTGCTGCCGCGCAATTTGCGCTATCATGCGTGAATGCAAAATGTTTACTTAGTTGGATTGATGGGGGCGGGGAAGACGACGATTGGTCGCCAGCTCGCCCGCAAGCTGGGCTTGCGGTTTGTCGATTCCGATCATGAAATCGAAAGCCGCACCGGGGCGTCGATCCCGTGGATTTTCGAGATCGAAGGCGAACCGGCTTTCCGCAGGCGCGAAGCGGAAGTTATCCGTGAGCTGACCCGCCAGCAAGGCATCGTGCTGGCCACCGGCGGCGGCGCCATCCTCAATGAAACCAGCCGCACGCTGCTGCAGGAAAGCGGCACCGTCATCTACCTGCGGGCGTCGATCAACTCGATCCTGGCCCGTACCGCGCACGACAAGAACCGGCCTTTGTTGCAGACGGCCGACCCCCGCAAGAAACTCGAAGAACTGCTGGCGCAGCGCGAGCCGCTGTACATGGACATGGCCGACCTGGTCATCGACACCGGCCGCCCCAACGTTCAATCGATGGTCCAGAACATCATCAACCAGCTCGATGCGCTGGCCTGCCAGGCCGCGCCCAACTGCGTGACCAAGGCACAACCCGCTATGAACGAACAGACCCATATCCTGCTCAACGTCGACCTGGCCGAGCGCAGCTACCCCATCGCGATCGGCCCGGCCATGCTGGACGACGCCAGCCTGCTGGCCAAATACGTAGCGGGCAGGAAGGTCGCCATCGTCTCCAACGACACCGTGGCGCCGCTGTACATGGAGCGTGTGCGCGCCCCGCTGGCCGCTGCCGGCAAGGAAGTCATCGAAGTGGTGCTGCCGGACGGCGAGGAGCACAAGCACTGGGAATCGCTGATGAAGGTGTTTGACGCACTGCTGGCCAACAAGGCCGACCGCAAGACCACCCTGGTGGCGCTGGGCGGCGGCGTGATCGGCGACATGACCGGCTATGCGGCTGCCTCCTATATGCGCGGCGTGGACTTCGTGCAGGTGCCGACCACCCTGCTGTCCCAGGTCGACTCCTCGGTGGGCGGCAAGACCGGCATCAACCACCCGCTGGGCAAGAACATGATTGGCGCCTTCTACCAGCCCAAGGCGGTGATCGCCGACACCACCACGCTGGAAACGCTGCCGGTGCGCGAACTGTCGGCCGGCCTGGCGGAAGTGATCAAGTATGGCTGCATCATCGACGTGCCGTTCTTCGAATGGATCGAAGCGAACATGGGCCTGCTGATGGCGCGCGACAAGGGCGCCCTGGCCTACGCCATCGCCCGTTCCTGCGAAATCAAGGCCGACGTGGTGCGCCAGGATGAACGCGAAGGCGGCCTGCGTGCGATCCTCAATTTCGGCCACACCTTCGGCCACGCCATCGAAGCCGGCATGGGCTATGGCGCCTGGCTGCACGGCGAGGCAGTCGGCTGCGGCATGGTGATGGCGGCCGACCTGTCGCAGCGCCTGGGCTTCATCGATACCGCCACGGTGGAGCGCATCCGCGACCTGGTGGCCGCGGCCGGCCTGCCGATCGTGGCGCCGGACCTGGGCACCGAGCGCTGGCTGGAACTGATGGAAGTGGACAAGAAAAACGAGGGCGGGGCGATCAAATTCATCCTGCTCGATCCGCTGGGCAAAGCCCGCATCACGACGGCGCCGCAGGACGTGCTGTTGCAAACCTTGGCCGCCTGCACGGAGTAATATGGAAGAGACCCTCGCCCCCTACGCAGCACATTCTGACAAGGGGCGCGGCCGCCGCTTCCCCGAAACCCCGCACGCCTCGCGCTCGCAGTTCCAGCGCGACCGCGACCGCATCATCCATTCGACGGCTTTCCGCCGGCTCGAATACAAGACCCAGGTCTTCCTCAACCACGAAGGTGACCTGTTCCGCACCCGCCTCACGCACAGCCTCGAAGTGGCCCAGATCGGCCGCTCGCTGGCGCGCAACCTGCGCCTGAACGAAGACCTGGTGGAAGCCATCGCGCTGGCGCACGACCTGGGCCACACGCCGTTCGGCCATGTGGGCCAGGACGTGCTGCACGAATGCATGAAGGAGCACGGCGGCTTCGAGCACAACCTGCAAAGCCTGCGCGTCGTCGACCTGCTGGAAGAACAGTACGGCGCCTTCGATGGCCTGAACCTGATGTTCGAAACGCGCGAAGGCATCCTGAAGCACTGCTCGGTCAACAATGCGAAGCTGCTGGGCGATGTGGCGCAGCGCTTCCTCGACAAGACCCAGCCTTCGCTGGAAGCCCAGCTCACCAACCTGGCCGATGAAATCGCCTATAACAGCCACGACATCGACGACGGCTTGCGCTCCGGCCTGATCTCCATCGCGCAACTCGAACAGGTGGATTTTTTTGGCCGCCTGTGGAGCGAGGTGCAAGCCGCCCACCCGGGACTGGCTGGCCGCCGCGCCATTTACGAAACCCTGCGCCGGCTGATCACGGCGCTGGCAGACGACCTGATTGCCACCTCGCAGGCGCGCATTGCGGCGCATGGCCCGCAAAGCATGGAGGACGTGCGCGCCGCACCGCCACTGATCCGCTTCTCCGACCAGATGCGCAAGGATGCCACGGAGCTGAAGCGCTTCCTGCACGAGAACCTGTACCGCCACTACAAGGTCAACCGCATGCGCCTGAAGGCCAGCCGCATGGTGCGCGAGCTGTATGAGGCCTTCACCGCCGACCCGTCGCTGCTGCCGCCCGATTACCGCAGCGAGCGCGGCGACGCGAGCGGCCAGGCGCGCCGTGTCGCCGACTACATCGCCGGCATGACCGACCGCTATGCCATTGCCGAGCACCGCCGCATCTACTCGCTGGAAAACCTCTAGCCTTGCATCGCGGCCCGTAGCGGGTTAATCTTCTGGCAACCGCAACTTGCCAGAAGAATCATGACCGACACCTCCAACGCCGCCGCCGGCCCGCAGCTCAGCAAGCACCGCATCGAAGCCCTGGTCGACGGCATTTTTGCCGTGGCCATGACCCTGCTCGTGATCGAGCTCAAGCTGCCCGAGCACGTGCAAGCCACCAGCAGTGCCGAACTGCTGCACGTGCTGGGCGATCTGGCGCCGACCTTTGGCTCCTGGGTGATCAGCTTCCTGGTGCTGGCGCTTTTCTGGGTTGGCAACCACCGTCTGTACAGCTACGTGCGCCACCTGGACGGGCCCCTGACCTGGTACACCATCCTGATGCTGGCCGGGGCCAGCCTGCTGCCGTTTGCCTCGGCTGTGAATGGGCGCTTCCTGTCGCAGCTGGCGCAAGCCGTGTATGCAAGCGTGATGACGCTGATGGCGATCGGATCGCTGCTGGTGACCACGCGCATCTACCGTCATCCGGAACTGTGCGCGCACCCGATGGACAAGGCCACGTATGTTGGCGTCTGCATCCGCCAGGGCATCCTGATCGCCGTGGCCGGCCTGACAGTCGTGCTGGCGGGACAGGCGCCAGGCATCGCCAATACCGCCTTCATGCTGCTGTTCCTGGTCCGCCCATTGAGCAACGTGCTGGCGCGCCGCGGGCGCTAAGCCTGGGCTTGCTTGAAGTCCTCTCCGGCCGGGCGCAGAATAGCTCCAATGACGTCCGGTCAGGAGGACATATGGTTGACGAACAAGATGACGTCCACTTGGCAAATGAACGTCGCTTCGCCGCGATCGAGCGTGACGTTGCCATCATCAAATCCAACTATGCGACGAAAGAGGATATTGCAAAGGTTGGCACCCAAATCGCTCAAGTAGAGACCCACGTTGCCCAGGTCGAAACTCCTATTGCGAGGATGGAAGCGCAACTCGTCAAACTGATGATCGGCGGCTTGGCGGGTATCGCCATCGCGGCGCTGGGAGCAATTGCAAGTGTGGCGAAATTCTTCGCGTGAAGGCCATCATGGACGATTCGACATATGAGTGGCGCCGGCAATTGGAGCGTCGGGTAATAGATTTGGAGCGTGACTTGGCGCTTGCGCAAATCAGGGGAGCAACCAAGGTTGACGTTTCAGAGGCTGAGATCAGGACAATCAAATGGGTAGCATGCGTTTTGGCGTTCCTGCTGTTGCTGCTCCTGTTTGCCGTAACCTTGGTTAAGATTTAGAACATGCGTGCCTGGCTGCGCTCGCCCAGCAGGTCGAGCAGGAGTTTCTTGATTGGGGCAGGCAGGGCAGCATCCGCCAGGGCAGCAGCATCCAGCCACACATAACGGCCTTCGCCGGCCAGCGCGGCGCGCGAGGAAAGCGTCACCAGCAGCGGGTTGATGTGCAGCTTGTAGTGGGTGAAGATGTGCACCACCGGCAGCAGGCGCTCCAGCGATTCCATGGCGCCAAAGGGCTGCACGGCTGCTGCCACATTGGCATCGTCCGGCGCTTCTGCCTGCGCGGCGAGGGCGTTGTGGCCGGCCAGTTCGGGCAGCGACAACAGGCCGCCCCAGATGCCGGTGGCAGGGCGCTGCTCCAGCAGCACCTGGCCGCGATCCACGACCAGCAGCATGTGCGCCGCTTTTTCCGGCGTGGTCTTCTTTGGCTTGCGCACCGGCAGTTCGGCAGTGCGGCCCGTGGCAAAGGCCACGCAGCGGGGCTGCATCGGGCAGCGCTCGCAGGACGGGCTGCTGCGCGTGCACAGCGTCGCCCCCATGTCCATCAAGCCCTGCGTGTAAGCCTCGATACCTTCATGAGGCGCGAGTGCTTCCGCGCGCGCCCACATCGCTTCTTCGGTCTTGCGCTCGCCGGGATAGCTGTCGATGCCGAACACGCGTGCGAACACGCGTTTCACATTGCCGTCCATGATGGCGGCGCGGCGGCCGGCGGAAAACGCCGCAATGGCCGCCGCCGTGGAACGGCCGATGCCCGGCAGTTCGGCCAGCAGGGCGGGGTCGGAGGGGAAGACGCCGCCATATTCGGCCACCACGCGCTGCGCGCATTTGTGCAGGTTGCGCGCACGGGTGTAATAGCCCAGCCCGGCCCACTGCGCCATCACATCCTCAACGGGAGCGGCGGCGAGCGAGGCGAGAGTGGGGAAGCGCTCCAGGAAGCGCGCGTAGTAACCCAGCACCGCCGAAACCTGCGTCTGCTGCAGCATGATTTCGGACAGCCACACCAGGTAGGCGTCGCGGGTGTTCTGCCACGGCAGGTCGTGGCGGCCATGTTCCTTCTGCCACGCGACCAGCGTGGCGGCAAAGCTTGGGTCTTCGTACTGCAATTACGCCGCAGCCTCCAGCACGACATGCTCGGCCGAGATGGCGTCGCTGATAGCGGCGGCCAGCGCAGCCAGCTTGGCTTTCTGCGCTTCCAGTTCGGCCTGGGTGGTTTCAAAGGCTTCGATCTTCTGCTCCAGCGTTTCAGTTGCATCGTGGATGCGTGCGATCGACTGCTGGCGGTGCTTCAACTGTTCCTTGTGCTGGCGGATCTGTGCTTCCAGCGGCGCCATGATCACCTTCAGCCAGGCATCGGTATCGGCGTTGGCCGCCTTGAAGCAGCGCTTCACTGCCGAAGCCACGGAATCGAAGAAGCGCTCCATCAGCACCACGCGCGAAGTGGTCAGCATCACCGCAGTGCCGAACTGCTTCTCGTAGATGCCGTGGGCCTCGTTGATCTCGTCGCGGTACTTGGCCAGCGAGAACGCCATCGGCATTGGCAGCGTCAGGCCGTGCTCCGTCGAGAACTTCTTGTACATGGTTTCCATCATGCTGCGGATTTCTTCGATCTTGCGCTCCGACTCATCCAGGTTGGCGTGGATGCTGTCGAAGTACACCTTGATCGCATCGCGCAGGCCGGTGGTGAAGCGGCTGTTCTGCATTTCCGAACGCGCCTTGACCAGGTTGTCGCGCAGGATGCCCATGCCCAGGCTCGAATACAGTTCGGTGGACAGGCGGGTGAAAACTGCACGCGTGGCCTGCAGCTTGAACAGGCTTTCGTCGAATTCCTTCTTTTCGGCTTCGACACGGCGCGCCATGTGGGCGATCACCGACTGGTTCTTGCCGCGCAGGCCCTTCAGCTCCAGCAACTGCTCGACGATGCCGCGCGTCTTGGCCGACAGCGCCGCGTACTGGGCGCCGCTGAGCGCAGCCAGTTCGTCGCCGAGGCGGCGGCGGATGATTTCCTTGCGTGCCGGGATCAGCTCGTTGAACAGCGCGCTTTCCAGCTGCTTCATGCGGCTCTTGTGCACCAGTTCATGGTCTCCGGTGATCTTGCCAAGCAGCGCCTTTTGCGCCGAGACCGGGAATACCTGGCGTGCATCAAGGCCCAGCATATGGGCTGCGTGCTCGCGCTGGCGCGAAATGGCCGCTTCGATTTCTTCTTCGGTGCGCAGCGGGTCCCACATCGAGTCGATCTTGTTCAGCACGACCATGCGGCCGGCGCCATTGCCGATGTGGGTGCGCCACACTTCGATATCGCTCTTGGTGACGCCGGTGTCGGCTGCCAGGATGAACAGCACCGCGTGGGCGTGCGGGATCATGTTCAGCGTCAGTTCCGGTTCGGTACCGATCGCGTTCAGGCCAGGCGTATCGAGGATCACCAGGCCCTGCTTCAGCAGCGGGTGCGGGAAATTGATGATGGCGTGGCGCCACTGCGAAATTTCGACCAGGCCGTCGTTGTCCAGCGTGGCGCCCATGTCGGGATCGTTCTCGTCGTACAGGCCATAGCGCTTGGCTTCTTCTACCGGCACGTGGCGGGTCAGGCTGACCTGCTTGAACACTTCCTGCATCTGTTCCGCGGAATCGAGCTGCAGCGGCAGCACGGTCCAGGCGTGCGGCTGTTCCCGGTAGTCGCTGGTCGACAGGTTCTCGGCGCGCGTCTCGATCGGCAGCAGGCGGATGCAGGCGGGATAAGCCGGGTCGTACATCAGCTCGGTCGGGCACATGGTGGTGCGGCCGGCAGCCGACGGCAAGATGCGCTGGCCGAAGTCGGCAAAGAAGATCGAATTGATCAGCTCGGATTTACCGCGCGAGAATTCCGCCACAAAAGCCACCGACAGCTTGTCGTCGGCCAGCTTGGACAGTGTTTGCGCCAGGCGCTGTTCGGTCGCGGCATCGGACAGGTCGGCCTGCACGACCCAATCCCGATAGTTGGCGACGGCGCCCATGACGCCCTGGCGCCATTGGCTGTATTGTTCGAGGTCCCTTACCATTCTGCTCTCGTTATTTCTGGCAATTTACACAATAAAAAGTTGATCTTTGGCCCTGCTTGATCTGGCGCACAGGCGCGCCGCACAAGCGGCAGGGCACACCAGCACGATCATAGACGAAATATGTCTGTTGGAAATACCCTGATTGTCCATTTACACCGATAAAGTCGCGCAAAGTGCTGCCTCCTTGCACAATTGCCTCGGCCAGCACGTCACGGATGGCCTGCGCCAGGCGGTCGTAGCGTGCCGCGCTGATGCGGTTGGCCGCGGTTTTCGGGTTGATCCCGGCGCGGAACAGGCTTTCAGAGCAGTAGATATTGCCCACGCCAACCACGATGTCGCCGGCCATGAGCACTTGCTTGATGGCCGCGCTGCGGGTGCGGGTTTGCTCGAACAGCAGCTTGCCCGTAAAGGCCGGGCCTAAAGGCTCCACGCCCAGGCCGCGCAGCAGCATGTGTTGTTCGAGTTCGCCATCTTGCATTGAATGCCACAACACGGCGCCGAAGCGGCGCGGATCGGTCATGCGCAGCACATGCTGGCCGTCGGCGCCTTCCACCATCATGTCGAAATGATCATGTTTTTCGGGCGGGATGCCGGTTGGCAGCACGCGCAGGTGGCCGCTCATGCCCAGGTGGATGATCAGCGTGCCATGCTCGAATTGCAGCAGCAGGTACTTGCCGCGGCGGTCGGTCGCAACGATGCGGTGGCCGGCCAGCAGGGCCGGCAGGTCGTCCGGGAAGGGCCAGCGCAAGCCGTCGCGCCGCAACACCACGTCGCGCACGATACGGCCTTCAATATGGGGTGCGACACCGCGGCGGGTGACCTCTACTTCTGGTAATTCAGGCATAAGTCAGGCATAAGGGTGGTTTTCTACAGGTTGGCGTAGAATCAAGTCTTGAGCCCGATTTGCAGGATCTTCCTTTGAAAAACGCATTCGCCATTGTAACCCTGTCGGCCCTTGTGTCCGCCTGTGCAGTCGTGCCACCGGAAAAGGCCGCACCCGAGCCAGCGGCACCATCCGTCGCGCCAGAAGCCCCAGCCGCGGACGCCGTCACCAAGGCCGCGCCGGCCGACGAAAAGCTGCCCAACGTCGAGCTGACCAGCGATCTGTTCTACAAGCTCACCAAGGCCGAACTCGATTTCAAGCGTGGGCAATGGCAAAGCGCTTATGTGACGATGATGGTGCTGGCGCAGCAGACGCGCGATCCGCGCCTGGCGCGCCGCGCTTCCGAGATGGCACTGTCGGCCAAGCAGGGCAATGAAGCGCTGGCCGCGATCCGCCTGTGGCGCGAACTGGCGCCCGATTCCGACGAAGCAGCCCAATACTTCCTCGGTTTTGCCGTGCTGGGCGATGACCTGAGCGAAGCGGAAGCCTTGTTCGCTCAGCGCCTGAAGGCCTCGCCCGCCAATGGCCGCCCGCTGCTGATGTTCCAGATGCAGCAATTCCTGCTGCGCGCGAAAGACAAGGCCGCCGCCTTTGGGCTGATGGAGCGCGTGCTGCAGCCTTACCTGAATACGCAGGAAGCCCACCTGGTGCTGGCGCAGGGCGCCAACGCAGCCAGCGATGCCGACCGCGCTCGTGCCGAGGCGAAGAAGGCGGTGGCAATCAAGCCCGATTCCGAACTGGCCACGCTGACCATGGCGCAAATGCTGGGCGACCTGGACGCAGCGCAAAAGCTGTTCGCCGACTTCCTGCACAAGTATCCGGCCGCGCGCGAAGTGCGTTCGGCTTATGCGCGCCTGCTGGTGGAGCAAAAGCAGTATGACCAGGCTCGCGAGCAATTCCTGCTGCTGCTGAAAGAGCAGCCTGACAATCCGGGCACCTTGTACGCGCTCGGCATCATGGCGCTCCAGGGCCAGGACAACAAGGCAGCAGAAGGCTATTTCAAGCGTTACGTGGAAGTGCTGCAGGCGCAGCCCGACCCTGAGCGCGACCCGAACAAGGCGCTGATGCTGCTGTCCCAGATCGCCGAAGAAAAGGGCGACCTCGATGGCGCGCTGGCCTGGCTGGACAAGATCGATGGCGATGACGCCCGCACCACCCTGGCGGCTCGCCTGAAGCGCGCCCACCTTACGGCGCGCAAAGGCGACGTCGACGGTGCCCGCGCCCAGTTGAAGGACATCACGCCGGCCGACCAGGCCGAGCAAGTGCAGATCCTGCAGACGGAAGGCCAGCTGCTGCGCGATTCCGGCCGCGCAGTCGAAGCGTTCAAGACCTTGCAGGACGGCGTGCTGCGCTTCCCCAATAGCCCGGACCTGATGTACGACTACGCGCTGGCTGCGGAGAAGCTGGGCAAGGTCGAAGCGATGGAAACCGCGCTGCGCAAGGTGATCGAATCGGTACCCGACAACCACCATGCCTACAATGCACTGGGCTATTCCCTGGCAGACCGCAATGTGCGCCTGGACGAAGCCTATGAGCTGATCGACAAGGCGCTGAAGATGGCGCCGGGCGACCCTTACATCATGGACAGCATGGGCTGGGTCCTGTTCCGCATGGGCAAACTGAAAGAGGCCGAGCAATCGCTGCGGCAGGCGTATGCGCTGCGCAGCGATGCTGAAATCGCCGTGCACCTTGGCGAAGTGCTGTGGAAGCAAGGCGACAAGGCCGGCGCGACCAAACTGTGGCGCGAAGCGCGCGACAAGGATCCGAAAAACGACGCGCTGCGCAGCACGCTGGCGCGCCTCAACGCAGGAATTTAATGAGCTTCAAGACACTCGCCGCCATTGCCGGCGCGGCCGCCATCCTGTGCGGCTGCGCCACCACGCCATCTGTGCCGCCCTCCGCGGCCGTTGTCGCGCCTTATGCCGACAAGCTGGCCTTGTCGGGCCGCCTGAACGTGCGCTACATCAAGGACGATAAGCAGGAATCGACCACGGTCAAATTCGACTGGAGCCAGGACGCGCACAACACGGAAGTGGCATTGTTCGACCCCTTTGGCAGCAAGGTGGCCTCCATCAGCGTAACCCCGCAAGGCGCCACGCTGCGCCAGGGCGGCAACAAGCCGCCACTGAGCGCCCCGAGCATTGATGAGCTGAGCGCCCGTGCGCTGGGCTGGGCGCTGCCGGTGGCCGGGTTGCGCGGCTGGCTGCAAGGCCATGCCACCACTGCGGATGGCAAGCCGTGGTCGGCAAGTCCCGCCAATAATGAAGTGACGACGCGCGAAGGCTGGCACCTGCGATATGCCGATTGGCAGAAAGACAGCTCACCGCCCCGCCCGAAACTCATCGATGCCGAGCATCCGGGCGGCGGCGACGTGCAGCAGATGGCCTTGCGGATCGTGATCTCTGAGTAAAGATGAAAAGCCTGTTGAATTGCCCGGCCCCGGCCAAGCTGAACCTCTTCCTGCACGTGAATGGCCGCCGCGCTGACGGCTACCATCTGCTGCAATCGGTGTTCCAGATCATCGACCGCAGCGATACCCTGCATTTTTCGCTGCGCGAAGACACCGGACTGCACCGCACCAATGATATTCCCGGCGTTCCTGCCGAGCAGGACCTGGTGATCCGCGCCGCGCGCATCCTGCAGGCAGAAGTGCTGCGCCGCACTGGCGCCATGCCGCCCGGCGTCAATATCACGGTCGACAAGATCTTGCCGATGGGCGGCGGCCTCGGCGGCGGCTCCTCCGATGCGGCCACAACCTTCATGGCGCTGAACAAGCTGTGGGGCGCCGGACTGGAGCGCGATGAATTGATGGCACTGGCCTTGCCGCTGGGCGCCGATGTGCCTTTCTTTATCTTCGGCCAGACCGGCTTTGCCGAAGGCGTAGGCGAAGAGCTGCGAGCGGTCGATGCACCGGACTGTTGGTATGTTGTTATCGAGCCTGGCGTGGCTTGCCCGACCGCGCAAATTTTTACTTCAGAGCATTTGACAAGGAATACTCCGCCCGTTAAGATGTCGGACTTTTCCAGCTACCACGCAAATCGACAAGATCTGCGCCAGTTTGGAAAGAACGATTTGCAACAAGTGGCGTGCCGCTTATTCCCGCAAGTAGCAGAAGCGGTAGAATGGCTGGGCGCTTACGGTGATGCCAGGATGACTGGCTCCGGAGCTTGTGTGTTCGTCGCAGTCCAAAGCGAAGAACAGGCCGATGCGGTGCTTGCGAAAGTGCCAGCCGCCTGGACCGGATGGAAAGCGAAGGCACTGAAACAGCATCCAATCATCGCAAAGTTGTGAAGCGTAAAAAGATTTGGTTTTTCGTGAAATAGGCTATATAATGTCGGCCTACTGACGAAAGACAGTCAGTTAAGAGTAGGGGAATCGCCAAGCTGGTTAAGGCACCGGATTTTGATTCCGGCATACCAAGGTTCGAATCCTTGTTCCCCTGCCACCGTTTTCCCTGGGCCTGTCGAGGCAGCAGTCTCCAGCCAGGGTTAAGACAAAAGCTCCTGTACCGCAGGAGTGCCTCAAGAATTCAACACTACCTCTCGGGACTCCCAATGGCTTACGAAAACCTGATGGTTTTTACCGGCAACGCTAATCCAGCCTTAGCAGAAGGGGTCGCAAAAAATCTCGGCATCCCACTCGGCAAAGCAGTCGTTTCGAAGTTCTCGGACGGCGAAGTCATGGTCGAAATCAACGAAAACGTCCGCGGTAAAGACGTGTTCGTGCTGCAATCGACCTGCGCACCGACCAACGACAACCTGATGGAACTGATCCTGATGGTCGATGCCCTGAAACGTGCGTCCGCTGGCCGAATCACTGCTGCAATTCCTTACTTTGGCTATGCCCG
The DNA here is from genome assembly GCA_039593775.1 of Pseudoduganella sp. Lineage (GTDB taxonomy): Bacteria > Pseudomonadota > Gammaproteobacteria > Burkholderiales > Burkholderiaceae_D > Rugamonas. Next base: position 6,298 of record JBCNOP010000014.1, on the reverse strand, counting down.
CCAGGACCGCCGCCCGCGTTCCGCCCGCGTGGCCATTTCGGCAAAAGTGGTTGCCAATATGCTGGAAGAAGCCGGCGTCGAGCGCGTCCTGATCATGGACTTGCACGCTGACCAGATCCAGGGCTTCTTTGATATCCCGGTTGACAATATTTACGCTTCGCCAATCCTGCTGGGCGACCTGCAGAAGAAGGCCGAGCAAGACCTGCTGGTCGTGTCGCCTGACGTCGGCGGCGTGGTGCGTGCCCGTGCGCTGGCCAAGCGCCTCGGCTGCGACCTGGCCATTATCGACAAGCGCCGTCCAAAAGCCAACGTGTCCGAAGTGATGAACATTATCGGCGACGTGGAAGGCCGTAACTGCGTGATCATGGACGACATGGTCGACACCGCAGGTACCCTGGTCAAGGCTGCCGAAGTGCTGAAAGAGCGCGGCGCCAAGAAAGTAACCGCTTACTGCACGCACCCTGTGCTGTCCGGTCCGGCAATCGAACGCATCTCCGGCTCTTCGCTGGACGAGCTGGTGGTGACCGACACCATCCCGCTGTCCGAAGCTGCCAAGGCTTGCGGCAAGATCCGCCAACTGACCTGCGCACCGCTGCTGGCTGAGACCTTCAAGCGCATCATCAAGGGCGACTCGGTTATTTCCCTGTTCGTCGACTAAGAGATTTTCCGGCCGCGGCGCAAGCTGCGGCCGATTGTTGAAGTGCCCTGGTCGCGGGGCACTTCGTTTATCAACAAGGCGCGAGCCTTGTTTTATTTTTTGGAGTATTCCATGAAAGTTGTAGCATTCAAACGTGATCTGCAAGGTACGGGTGCGAGCCGCCGCCTGCGCAATTCCGGCCAGACCCCTGGCATCATCTACGGTGGCACCGAAGCCCCTGTGACCATCGCCCTGGACCACAACGCACTGTTCCACGCGCTGAAAAAAGAAGCTTTCCACTCGTCCATCCTGGACATGGAAGTTGACGGCAAAGTAGAAAAAGTGCTGCTGCGCGATTTCCAGATGCACGCATTCAAGCAACTGGTCCTGCACGCTGACTTCCAGCGCGTTGACGCCAACAAGCCACTGCACGTGAAAGTTGCCCTGCACTTCGAAAACGCTGACGTGTCCCCAGCTGTGAAACTGCACGCTGCCACCATCAGCCACGTGGCCAACGAGATCGAGATCTCCTGCCTGCCAGCTGACCTGCCAGAGTTCCTGACCGTTGACCTGTCGAAGATGGACGTCGGCCAGTCGATCCACGCTTCCCAGCTGACCCTGCCGAAGGGCGTGACCATCGTGACCCACGGTTCCGATGCCACCATTGCTACCGCATCCGTGCCAGCCGGCGCCGTTGCTGCTGAAGCCGCTGCTGCTAAAGAGTAATTCTCTTTTGCTGCAATGAAGAACCCCGCCTCGGCGGGGTTTTTTGTTTTCTACGCGCCAGGCCGCGGTTGCGGTGCCGCCGGCGGCACGGCGATGGCCTCGTTCAGGCGCATGAACTTGAAGCCCGCCAGGCCGTTGTTGGCGCGCGCCTGCGTGCGCGCGATGAAGGCCTCGAACGGCTCTTCGCGCACCTCCGGTGCGGACGAATGCAGGAAGCGCCGCTGGCCCTGTGCATCGAGTACCACCAGTCCGACGTGGGTCACCATATGCTGGCCTTTGCGCACCGATACCACTTCCACCATATCGCCTTCAGCCAGCGTGCTGAATTCCTTCAGCGCGTCCTCTACTGGCAGGAAAGCCTCCACCGTATCCTGCACCGGGATGTCGCGCTGCACGTGGTGCTGGGACAGCAGGAATTGCGCGCGGTCGACCCGCATCGTATAGCTGGCGCCGGCGCTGGCATCGGACAGCAGCCAGCGGTTGTTGATGTTCCAATCCACTTCCATGTAATGGTTGCGGCTGGCCACGCCGATCACGCCATCCTTGTAGCGGATGCGCTGCAGCGTCCAGAAGAATTCCTCCCACGATGAACTGAGTGCCATCGCATACGTATGCTCGGCGAATACCAGGCAATCGCTGGCCGACAGGCTGTACATCGGCAGCGTGTCGTGCAGCTCGTATGGGAATTCCCCCAGCAGGTTCAGCTTGTAGGGCTGGCCGATATTGCGGCGGCCAATGATGGCGATACGTTTGCGCAGGTCAGGCTCGGCGCGCCGCACATCGGCGATAAACGCGCCGGCTTCCTGCGGCGACATCTGGTAAATCTGTTTCGGTTCAGCCGCCGCAGTGAGTGCGGCGGCGAGTACGATGCTGGCAAGGAAAGGCATATTCAGGCAGCTTTGGTTTTGGATGGCCAGGTGAAATAAGCCTTCACAATATAACCCCAGGGGACGGCAATAATGGCAAGCAGCACGCCCAGGAAAGCATACGTCGTGCTTTCTGCCGGCGAGCCAACCAGTTCGCCACGCGACCAGAGTGGATAGGCAACGATCACCAGCCACATCACCTTGTAGAAGATTTCCAGCAGGATGATGGGCAGCATCTTCACCGGCCGCAGCAGGCCAAGTCCGGCCAGCGTGGCAAAGGCTGTCCACACGGTCCATGCCACCGCTTTGTTCGGCTCCCACTGGCCCTGGTGGGTCAGGATTTCGGTCCAAGTGGTCTGGCCCAGCATGAAGAACATCAGCGCGTACAGCAAGCGCAGCAAGTAGATGTTGATGCGCATGACGCCTTCATGCCGCGGATCGCGCTCCCACAGGCGGGCCAGCATCAGCCCACCTCTTTCAGCATGGTTTCGACTTCGGCCAGGCGGCCGTTCATATTGGCCAGCGTGGCCTGCATGGCGGCCAGTGCGGCTGCGTTTTCGGCCTGGGCCGCAGCCGACCGGGCTGCCAGCTCGCGGTAAGCGTCGGCGCTGGCCGCTTCTGCACGGGCTTTGTGCGCGGCGGACCAGTACTTCATGCCAAATACAACCAGTACGGTGGCCAGCGGCAGGCCTAGGGTCAGCAGGTAAATGTGCTCGGACATACGGTCATTCCTCTTCCAGGTTGAGATGTTTTGCGGCTTCCACGATCGCAGCAGGATCGAGCGTCAGGCAGAAGTCCGCCACTTCGAAGTAGTTCAGCGCCTTGCCGTCACTGGATAACTCGTGCTTGCTGGTGACAAGGCCAGCCGCTTCCAGCTTGGCAAGGTGCAGGTGCAGCAGCGGGCGGCTGATGCCTACGTCGCGCGCCAACTGGCTGACGTAGTTGCGGCCGTCCGTTTTCAATGCAGCGATGATGCGCAAGCGGTGCGGATTGGCGAGCGCTTCGAGCACTGGTAGCAGCTTTTGCATTCCACTCACTTCAACAGCAGGCGGCAGTTTGCACTGACCGATTCGGTCGCCATTGCGCCTTTTTCGCCGCGCGCGGCCTGCATGCATTGGGCGAAGGCTTCTTCCTTGGTCTTGGGGCGATCGCATTGCTCGGACAGCCGGGCGTTCTGGGCGATCAGCATCTTGTTTTGCTCGATCAACTGGTCGATGCGCTCCTTGTCCGTCATGGGCGCGTCGGCTGCGAAGGCTGGCGCAGCCAGGCTGGCCGCAAGCAGCAGGGTAGTCAGGTATTTCATGGCACGTCCTTTCTGTTTTAAATTAAAGACACGTGTAATAAATATCTTACAGGTAGAAGTTGTTGTCAAGTGTTCTATGCTGGTAGGACGAATTCACCACAGGAGGGCAGGGCGATGAAAGCGCAATTTGCAGGGGGGATGCTGGTGGCAGCGATGTTCGCGGCTCCGGCGTTTGCAGCTGACGCCAGGGCAGACGTGGCGGCCATTCACGCGGCCGACCAGGCCTGGCTGAAGGCCTTCAGTGCCGCCGATGGCGATGCACTGGCCGGGCTATACGACGGGGCAGCGGTGCTGTTGCCGCCGGGCGCGCCTGCCGTCACGGGCCGCGCGGCCATCCGTGACTTCTTGCTGAAGCAGGCCCAGGACGCGAACAAGTCCGGCATGGCTTTCGCCTTCAGCGGCAAGAGCGATGGCGGCGCCAGCGGCAACCTGGGCTGGTCGTCCGGGACTTACACAGTAAAAGACAAGGATGGCAAGGTCGTCGAGACCGGCAAGTTCCTGTCGGTGAGCAAGAAGGTCAACGGCAAGTGGCTGTACCTGCGCGATACCTGGAACGCCGACGGCGCACCGCCCAAATAGCCCTGCTGATTCTTCGGCAGGGGGCACGGGTATAATCTGCGGTTTTGCACTCGCAACCGCAAGACTATGCCCATCCGCCTGATCGTTGGCCTCGGCAATCCCGGCGCCGAATACGAACAAACCCGCCACAATGCCGGCTTCTGGCTGGTGGACAATCTCGCCAATTCCCTGCCGAATGCGCGCCTGCAGCGCGAATCGGGCTTCAATGCCATGGTGGCCAAGACCACCATCGGCGGCAACCAGCTTTGGCTGCTGGAGCCGCAGACCTATATGAACCGTTCCGGCCAGTCGGTCGGCGCGATCGCGCGCTTTTACAAGATCCAGCCGGACGAAGTACTGGTGGTGCACGATGAACTGGACTTGCCGCCAGGCGCAGCCAAGCTGAAAAAGGGCGGCTCATCGGGCGGCCACAATGGCCTGAAGGACATCACCTCGGCGCTCGGCACCCAGGACTACTGGCGCCTGCGCATCGGCATTGGCCACCCGCGCACCCTGAACCTGAACCAGCCCGTGGCCGACTTCGTGCTGCACCGTCCGCGCCGCGAAGAACAATTGCTGATCGAAGAAGCGATTGAAAAAGCCCTGCGCATTATCCCCACCGCCGTCGCTGGCGACTTCACCAAGGCGACGATGGAGCTGCATACCAATTAAGTGCTGCTGGCGCCTGCCTGCCGCAACAGGCGCCACACCATCCCTGCGACCACCGCAACGCCCAGCACCAGCACGCCCCACAGGATCAGGAGGCGGTTCTGGGCTGCACTGTTGTCTGCGCTCGCGCGCTTGGCGGTGTTGGCCAGCGCTTCGACTTGCTCTTGCGCAGCGCCTGCCGTGGCACGGTCCAGCGTGCGCAGTTCTGCCGGGGTAAAGCCCGGCGCCACCTCGTTGATATCTCGTCCTGCCGATGCGGCTTTGTCGCGCCCAACGGCCAGCTTATAGGGCGGCGTGCCGCCGGCAACGAACACCAGCGTGGCCGGCTCCCAGCTCAGCCGCAGCGCCGGCTTGATTTGCGGCGGCTGGTCGAAGCGCAGCACCCAGCGGTCACCAAGCCAGGCTGGGACCGCGATGTCGTCCGGCATGCGCGTCTGGCCATCCTTTTCCAGGCGATAGAACGTGGTGCGCACGGCAGGCTCGAAGCGGAACTTGCCGCTGCGTTGCACTTCGACGTAGTTGCCCAGCATCGCAGGCAGCACCGTATTGCCGCTGTCGATCTGCAGGCCGATGCGCCTTGGCGTAACGCCTGGCGGCTTGCTGTATTGAAGGTCGCGCGGGTCGCGGCCAGGCTGCGGCTGCAGCAGCAGCGATTCGCTTGGCGCCGGCGCCAGTCCACGCACTGGCGACTGGGCGCTGATGCTGGCGAATGGGAGTGGTTCGCCGCTGCGCCAGCTCAGGCGCGCATAGCGCATCGGGCGTGCCGCAAATTCCAGCTTGTCGTTGGCCAGGGTTTCAGCGCTGGCATTGGCGAGCCAGCTCAATTCCGCCATGCCGATGGGGTCCCAGCGTTTCAGGTCGTCGCTGGCCTCCAGCCATACCTGGCCGGTATAGGTATTGCGGCCGGGCGGCAGTTTGAAATGCAGGGCATCAATCGTCGGCGGCTCTTGCATGCCTTCCTGGCGCAGGTCGAGTACCAGGCCGGCCAGGCGCTCCGGCGCATGGCCAGTTGATGCAGCAGCCTGTTGCGCAGGCAGGCGCACGGAGAGGACGCGGCCGTCGGTTGCCGTGCTGACTTCCAGCCCGGCCAGCGGAACGTCGGCACGTTCGGCCATCAGCGGGAAAATACGCACCGGCAGTTCACGATGCGTGATGTTGGGCACCGCTTCCGGCTGGCGCAGCGCGAAGGGCTGTGGCGCGCCGTTCGCATCGAACACGCGCAAGTCATTGAGCGATGCCGAGCGCGCGTTCAGGTAGGCGTCGCGCGGCAACTGCAACTGGACCACACTTGGCTTGCCATTGACCGTCAGCGGAATCACGTGGGTGTAATCCTGCGGCAAATCGCTCGCCGCAGTGGCGGCGGCAGCAGCCGCCAGGAGTAGCGCGTTCATGCTGCTTCCTTTTCAGTTTCACCGCCACGAGTGGATGGATAGGGGGCGAGGTAGCCGATGCCGACCATCAGCGCGCCAACGCCAAGGAAGGATACGATGCGTTCAACGCCGCCGACATTGGACAGGTCGACCAGGAACAGCTTGGCCA
>JBCNOP010000139.1:0-14073 GCA_039593775.1 Pseudoduganella sp. | reverse complement strand
CAGTACAACACCACCATCTACGGCCTTGACGACCGGTATCGCGGAGTATTCGGGCTGCGCCGCGTGGTGTTTGCCAATGCCGAAGACCTTGAAATGCTTGGCCTGCAGGCAGGCCAGCATGTCGATATCACCAGCGTCTGGGACGACGGCATCGAGCGCCGTGCCGACGGTTTCCTGCTGGTGGCCTACGACATTCCGCGCGGCTGCGTGGGCGCCTACTATCCGGAGACCAATCCGCTGGTGCCTTTGTCCAGCGTGGCCGACGGCGCCGGCACGCCAACTTCCAAATCCATCCCGGTGCTGCTGCACCCGGCCAAGGGAGAACAACATGCTTGAAACGACCTTGCTGCTGTCACGCGCCCAGTTCGCGCTGACTGCCGTCTTCCACATCCTGTGGCCCATCCTGACCATCAGCCTGTCTGCCTTCATCCTCCTGATGGAAGTGCAGTGGCTGCGCCGCGGCGAAGTGGTGTACTACCACCATGTGCGCTACTGGAGCAAATTGCTGGTGCTGAACTTCGCGGTCGGCGTGGTCAGCGGCCTGCCGATGGAATTCCAGTTCGGCACCAACTGGGCGCCCTTCTCGCGCTTTACCGGCGCCTTTATCGGCAATATCCTCGGTTTCGAGGGCGCCATGGCCTTCATGCTGGAAGCGGGCTTCATCGGCGTGATGCTGTGGGGCTGGGGCAAGGTGCCACGCAAGATGCACCTGTTCGCCACCGCCATGGTCGCGCTGGGCTCTACCATCTCCTCATTCTGGATCATGGTAGCCAACTCCTGGATGCAGACACCTGCCGGCATCATTGTTGAAAATGGGCGCGCCGTGGTGGTGAACTACATGGCAGCCATCTTCAACCCGTCAATGTTTCATAGTGTGGCCCATATGTGGCTGGCGGCCATGGAGACAGGCCTGTGCGTTGTAGCTGGCATCTCGGCCTGGCACCTGTACCGCCGCCGAAACCCGGAGTTCTTCGCGCGCTCCTTCCGCACTGCCCTCGCAGCCTTGCTCGTGGTCGCACCACTGCAGGTACTGGTGGGCGATGCCAGCGGCGCGGCCCTGTTCGAGCACCAGCCAGCCAAGGGAGCTGCCATCGAAGGGCACTGGGAAACCAACGCTGCCGGCACCGGCGCTCCCTGGTCCCTGCTGGCCTGGCCGAACGCCGCCCAGCAGCGCAATGACTGGGCGATCGAAGTGCCGGGCGTGCTCAGTGTCCTGGCCACCCACAGCGCGGACGGCAAAGTGACCGGCCTGCGCGACATTCCGGTGGAAGACCAGCCGCCCGCGATTCCCCTGTTGTATTACGCCTTCCGCCTGATGGCCGGCATCGGTGTGCTGCTGGCAGGCCTCGGCATCTGGACCGTGTGGTCCTTGCGTGGCACTGCAGGCCGCGTGGCGGCGTTGCTGTCGCGCCGCAAGCTGCTACTGGCATGGGCACTGTGCATTCCCCTGCCGTATGTCGCTGTCGAATGCGGATGGATTGTGCGCGAAGTGGGCCGCCAGCCGTGGGCGGTGTACGGCCTGCTGCGCACAGGGAATGCAGCATCGTCTGTCGCTGCCGGCGCCGTGTGGTCCAGCATGGCGATGTTCCTGGTGTTTTATACGGTGCTGCTGGCCGCATTCGCGATCTTTGTCCGCAAATGGCTTGCTGCCGGTCCCGACCTGGCGCAGCTGCCTCCCAAGGAGTAAATCATGCATGACATTCTGACGACAGCCTGGTTCGGGCTGATGGGCCTGATGCTGGCCATTTACGTGGTGACCGACGGCTTCGACCTTGGCGTGGGGATCCTCAGCCTGCTCGTGCGGCGCGAAGAAGACCGCGACCAGATCTACGCCGCCATCGGCCACGTGTGGGACGCCAACGAGACATGGCTGGTGGTCCTTGGCGGCGCCATGTTCGGCGCCTTTCCTCTCGCCTACGCCATGCTGATGGAGCAGCTGTATGTGGCGATCATGCTGCTGGTGGCCTTCCTGATCATGCGCGGCGCCGCCATCGAATTCCGCCATGCGGCACATAACAAGCGTGGCTGGGACCTGGTGTTCGGCCTTGGCAGCCTGGGTTGCGCCATCTGCCAGGGCATTGTGCTGGGCAAGGTGATTACAGGCCTGGCGCCGGGCGGGCTGGCGGCGGGCTTCACCGCCCTGTGTGCAGTTGGCGTGGTAGCGGGTTACGCCCTGCTTGGCGCCACCTACCTCGTGAAGAAGGCGCACGGCAAGCTGGTGCTCGCCGCCCGCCGCCACGCCGTGACCAGCCTGGTGGCGACGGTCGGCGCAGCCCTGGTCCTGACGGCCGGCACACTGTTCTCCAGTGAGATCGGTCATGGCCGCTGGATGCAGCCTGGCGTGTTGGCCTTGCTGGTGCCCCTGGCGCTGCTGGCGGCGTTTGCTTCTGCATACGTGTTGTATGCGCTCCACATCGGCGCCAGCCACGGGCCGTTCCGCGGTGCGATCGGCCTGTTCCTTTCTTCCTTCGCGGGATTGGCGGTCAGCCTGTTCCCCAACGTGGTGCCGGGGCGGCTGACGCTGGCCCAGGCGGCTTCGGACAGCGCCACCATGGCCTTCATGTTATGCGGCATAGCACTGATTTTTCCTGTCATGGTGGGCTACAATCTGTACCAGTATTACGTCTTCCGTGGACGTGTAAGCCACCACCATTGAGCCATGATCATTCGTCCAAGCGATAACTGGTTCCGCATGCTGCTGACGTGGCATGGCTCCGTCCTGCCAGCCATCCTGCCGCAACTCGGGCTGATGCTGGCAGTGAGCATGGTGGCCTTGCTGGGCAAGCGCGTGCCGCTCGAAACCGCACCATTCTCACTGCTGGGGGTGAGCCTGGCCATCTTCCTGGCCTTTCGCAACAACGCCAGCTACCAGCGCTACCTCGAAGCGCGCCAGCATTGGGGCCATATCCTGATCGCCGGCCGCGCTTTGGTGTCGCAGGTGCTGGCTTACGTGCCCGACCATCGCGACGACCATTTGCTTTGCGCAAGACGCGTGATCGCCTTCGCCCACCTGCTGCGCCATCAGTTGCGCGGCAGTGATCCGCGGCCAGATGCCGAACGCTTGCTTGGCGCCGATGCGGCGGACGGCCTGTTGCAGCATGCCTATCGTCCTGTCGCCTTGCTGCATGACATTCGGTGCGCACTGCGTGGTGTGGAAGTGCCAGCGCAGACGCTGTGGATGCTCGATGCACAGGTTAGCGGCCTGGCCGAGGCCGTCGGCGGCTGCGAACGCATCGCCAGCACGCCTATCCCCTACCCTTATGCGGTGCTGCTGCACCGAACCATTTATGTCTACTGCTTCCTGCTGCCATTTGGGCTGGTGCATGCCATCGGCGCGGCGACGCCCGTAATTTCGGTATTCGTGGCCTATACGCTGTTTGCGCTGGAGGCGATTGCGCAGGAGATCGGCGATCCGTTTGGCGAGGCACCAAACAGCCTGGCGCTGGAAGCGATGTGCCGCACCGTCGAGCGGTCGGTGCTGGACCTGTGCGGCGAACCCTTGCCGGCCGAACTGGCAGCAGGCAAGGATTACCGGATCAATTGAGGTGGGAAACGAAGTTGCAAGGCTTGTGGCGGTAGTCGAGCTGTTCAGCGAGGATGCCGTCCCAGGCCAGCTTGCAGGCGCCCGGGGAGCCGGGCAGGCAGAAGACCAAGGTCTTGTTCGCGAGGCCGGCCAGGGAACGGGCTTGCAGCGCCGAGGTCCCGATATCGCCATAGGAAAGTTGGCGCAGCATCTCGCCGAAGCCGGGAATCTCGCGGTCCAGCAGCGGCCCTACTGCTTCGGGGACTTCGTTACTGGCCGCGAACCCTGTGCCGCCGTTAAGGATGACGACTTGCACTTGCGGATCGGCGATGCAGTCGCTCAGCACCCGGCGGATCTCATAACGTCCTTCGGGGATGATGGCGCGCCGGACAAGCTGGTGGCCGGCAGCCTGCAGTCGTTCGGCCAGCAGGTCGCCGGACGTGTCGTCGGCAGCCGTGCGGCGGCTGCTGACTGTGAAAATGGCGCAACGCAGGCTCATTCTTCGCCTCCCGTGTATTCAACGAAGCCGTCAGCGCGGCAGAAGCTTGCCAGTTTCAGGCCTGCTTTGCGGGCGATGTCGATCGCCAGCGAAGTCGGGGCGGAGATCGTGGCCAGCATGGGTATGCGGACACGCGCGGCCTTGCGGGCCAGCTCGTAGCTGGCGCGGCTCGAGAGGAAAACAAAGCCGGCCCCAAGGTCGGCGCCTTGCAGCGCGAGGTGGCCGACCAGTTTATCCATGGCGTTGTGGCGGCCTACGTCTTCGAACACAGATTGCACTGCCCCGTCCGGAGTGCACCATGCCGCGGCGTGGACACCGCCGGTCTGGCGCATCAGGGCCTGGTGCTGGCCTAATTCGCCGGCGGCGCGGGCAATGGCGAGACCCGCCAGCTCCGGCGACAGCGGCGCTGAGGGCAGCACAAGCGGCTCAGGCTCGAGGTCGAGCAGCGCAAGGCTCTCGATGCCGCACACGCCGCAGCCGGTACGGCCCGCCAGGGAGCGGCGGCGTTCCTTTAGCTGCATGAACGCGGCTTGCGAAATGGTTAACTGGACTTCGGCCGCCGCCGGCAAGCGGTGGACTTCAAGATCGTAGATTTCGGCACTGGAGCGCACAATGCCCTCCGTCAGCGCGAAGCCGACAGCCAGCTCCTCCAGGTCGCACGGCGTGGTCATCATCACGGCATGGGAAATACCGTTGAAGACCAGTGCCACCGGCACCTCCTCCGCCACGTTGTCGATGGCGGCGCAACGCACAGCACCCCGGTGGCGCACGATGGGGCGCTGCTGGTAGCCAGAGCGCCCGGGGAAAACTTCCTGTTGCATGGTTCACCTCACTTTCCCCCACATGGTAGGAAAGGAGGCGCCATCGGCGCATGCACAGTCTGGCAGGCGCCGCAGGGGTACAGTCAGGCGGCAACGTTGTAGTGGCGGGCGTAGCGGCCGTCCAGGTTCGCCAGCGGCATCATCACGAACAGGTCGGCGCTTTCGAAATCAGGATCCCAGGCCGGTGCGCCGCAGATCCATGCGCCGGAGCGCAGGTAGCCTTTCAGCAGGGCCGGCACCTGGGCGGCACGCGCGGCTTCCACCTTCTCCACCGGGAAAGGCAGGTGCGGGGTGACGCGGTATTCCATCGGGGCCATGTGCTTCTCGCGCAATTGCTCATACACGGCGACCGCATTGTGGCCGCCATCGGCCAGGCTGATGCTGGCGCAGCCGATCAGGTAATCGCACTGGTGGCGGCGCATGTATTCGGCCAGGCCGGACCACAGCAGCATAATCACGCTGCCGCCACGGTAATCCGGATGGATGCAGGCGCGGCCCGCTTCCACGATGCGGCTGCGCAGGTGCTTGAGGCGGCCGAGGTCGAATTCATTCTCGGAGTAATGGCGGCCCAGCTTGCGGGCGCCGGCGGGGTTCAGCAGGCGGTAGGTGCCGACCACTTTCAGGGTGGCGGTGTCGCGCACGATCAGGTGGTCGCAGGCCGCGTCGAATTCGTCGCAATCCAGGCCATCGGGCGTCGCCAGGGCGGTCAGGCCCTGGTTTTCGATGAAGACTTTATAGCGCAGGCGTTGGACTTCGCGCACCTCTTCCGGGGTGGCTGCCATGCTCAATGCCAGTCGCGGGGTGGAAACCCGCTGTTCGGCGGTCGCAATCGTCGTAGTTTGCATGCTTCGTCCTTTCTGTAGTGACGAAGCCAGTTTGCTGAACTATTGCTGCACGAACATGACAACCATGTGTCAGTAATATGACATCAAGCCTTCTTCGGGCGGCCGGTCTTCAGTTGCGGCAGGGAGGCCAACACTTGCTTCAGCGTAGCCATATCCAGGCGGCTGATCAGGGCGACGCCAATGCGCAACAGTTCGGATTTTTTGACTTCCACGCCGTTTTTCAGGCAGGTCTTCTTTACCTGGCCCAGCACTGCGTACTCGGATTCCGGCATGGTGAAGCTGTCACGCACCAGTTTTTCCTTGTGCTGCTTGGCTGGCTTATCGGCTTTTTCTGCTTTGGCAGGCTTGGCGACTGGCGCCGGGGTCGGGGCCGGCTTGGCAACTGGCGCGCGCTTGGCCGCTGGCTTGGCAGCAGGCTTCGCGGCTGGCTTGGTCGCTGCCGGCTTGGCTGCGGCTTTGACTGGTGCAGGCTTGGCTGGAGCGGCGGTCTTGGCGGTGGCTGGTGCGCGCTTGGCGGCTGGTTTGGTGGCGGCTTTTGCCGCGGGCTTGGTTGCCGGCTTGGCGGCTGGGGTCTTGGACTTCGTTGCGTTCATGGATACTCCATTATTGAATTATATAAACAGTATATACGATTATTACGCAACAGTGCGAACGCTGAAATCCACGCCAATTTCGTCCCAGAACTCCTGCTCTTTCTCCATCCAGTAGGACAGTGTCGGGTGGCTTGTAACGCAGTCGCGTTTCAGCTCCAGGTCGATACGGTTCTTCATGCGCAAGCGCACGGCGCGGTCATCGACCTCGATCCGGCAGTGCATGAACACAATCGCCAGGCGCAGCGCCACGACGGCCTTGGCAAAATCGCTGTCGGTCAAATACTCGCTGACCTTGCGCAGGTTGCCCTTCTGCGCCAGCACCAGGCGCCCCATCAGCTTTTGCTCACGGGTGGTAAAGCCCGGCATGTCGGCGTTTTCGATCATGTAAGCCGAGTGCTTGTGGTAGCCGGTCTGCGACACCACCAGTCCCACTTCGTGCAGTTTGGCACCCCAGGACAGGTGGCGCAGCAAGGCATCGCTGGCAGGCCTCATCTGCTGGAACAGGATGGCTGCGGATTCCGACACGCGCTCACCGCGCTCGGATTCGATATGGAAGCGTGCCAGGAATTCGCCAATCGACTCGTCGCGCCGGTCGCGGCGGGTGGAGCGCAGGTACAAGTCCCACATCACGCCCATGCGCAGGCCGGCATCGATCGGCTCCAGCTTTTCGATGCCCAGTTCCTGCACCACTGCGATCAGGATCGCCAGGCCGCCAATCACGGTGCTGGCGCGGTCCGGCCGCAGGCCCGGCATGTCGATCTTCGATACCTGGCCGAATTCGATGAAGCGCTTGCGCACCGCGTTCAGGGCTGCCAGCGTGATGCCATCGCCCAGCTTGTTCTTTTCGATGATCTCGCCGATGGCGCGGATGGTGCCGGAAGAGCCGTAAGCCCGCTTCCAGTACTCGGGATGGTAAGGCGGCGCCCCATCCTCGAAATGCGAGCGCGCCGACAGCACGGCCGCTTCGAAGGAGCGAGCGTCGACCCGGCCACCAACGAAGAAGGACAGGCTCTGCTTGACGCTGCCCACGCTGAACGATTCGACGCGCTCGATATCGAGCCCGCGTCCGAGGATCAGCTCTGTCGAGCCGCCGCCGATATCGACCACCAGGCGGCTCTCGTTCGGCTGGCCCAGGGCGTTGGCCACGCCCATGTAGATCAGCCGCCCCTCCTCCTCGCCGCTAATGATCTCGATCGGGTAGCCGATAGCCTGTTCCAGCTGCGGCAGGAAGTCCGCCGCATTGCGCGCCTGGCGCAGGATGGCGGTCGCAACCACGCGCACGCCGTCGAACTGGTAGGCAGCCAGCGCCACGCGGAAGTTCTTCAGGCAGATCAGCGCCCGTTGCAGGGCTTCGTCGGTGAGGTTGCCGGCGGCGTCCAGGCCGGCGGCAAGGCGGATTGGTTCGCGCATGCTGTTCAGCACACGGATCTTGCCTCCATCGTGCTGGCCGATGGAGAGTCGAAAACTGTTGGAGCCCAGGTCCACTGCGGCGTACATCGAGGAATCCATTTATATCGTTTATAACGAAAATGGTAGCACAGTACGCCATCAGTGTTACGCTGTCATGACAAGGCCTCCAGGGACGGGGATTCCGGCGGCTGCGCCACCTGGTTTTCGCCGCGCAGTTTCGCCGCCTGCAAGGCCTCGTCGGCGCGCTTGAACAGGCTGACCGTGCTGTCGTCGGCACGGATGGTGGTGACGCCCATGCTGGCCGTCAGCTTGATAATCGCCCGCTCGGTCTTTACCGGCGTCGCCTCAATGGCACGGCGGATGCGCTCCGCCACCATCATCGCATCCTCCTGCCCGGTGCGCGGCAGCTGGATGGCGAATTCGGCGCCGCCCAGGCGGCCCATCAGGTCCGAATCGCGCAATTGTTTCTTGCAGGTCTCCACCATCGATTTCAGGGCGGCGTCGCCTGCGGCATGGCCGTAGCTGTCGTTGACACGCTTGAACTGGTCAAGCGCCAGGATGACCAGGGCGGTCGGCTGGCCGGGACGGCGCGCCAGCGCCATCCACGGCGCCAGGGCCTGGTAGAAGCCGCGCCGGTTTGGTACGTCCGTCAGCGGGTCGGTGGTCTCCAGCCGTGCCAGGTCCATCTGCAGCTTCTCGCGCGACAGCAGCAGGTAACCGAAGGCGTTCACCAGCATCATCAGGTAGAAGCCGCCGAAGCCGAACAGCTGCATGGCATTGGCGCCGATCCAGGACAGCCCATCGGGGAAGGCCGCCGTCAGCAGGCCGCGCCCCACAATCACCAGCGCCAGCGCGAACATGGCTACCACCAGGTAGCGCCGCAGCATGCTGCCATTGCGCCAGGCACGCGCCAGCGCCAGCACGCCAGAGAGGAAGAAGAAGCCGACGAACAGCGAGCCGAAGGTGAGGCGCACCGCCGGCGACGTATCGAGGATATGGAAGGCCAGCAGCGTACCGACTGCCAGCGAAAGCGCCGGATACAGGACGTTGCGCCAGCGCGGGCGGCCGACACCTTCCCACAGAGCCCCGGCATCAAGCGCAAAGCCGGCCAGCAGCACGGCATTGGCCAGCGGGCCTGCCAGCAGCTCCGGCACCACGCCGCGGAAATACAACAGGATCCAGCCCACCGCCTGGCACTGCTTCGCAATGGCCCAGGTGGACAGGGTCAGCGACTTCTTGTTCTCATATTCGAAGAAAAACAGCGCCGCGCACAGGCTGAGGTTGCCCAGTGCGAGGGCGAGAACCAGGGTTTTGATATCCATTGCTTGGCGGACGGGCCGCGGTCAGACTTCGTGTTCGACGTTGGTGCTGCCGTCGCCGATCTTGCTGGCCCAGGCTTTGGAGAAAAATTCTTTTTCGTCTTCGGTCGGCGCATCGTGCCAGAACACGATCAGGGTGCCTTTGTGGTCATGCAGCTGGCTCACCTTCTCGATGAACTGCTGCTTTCCGGCGTGGTCGGCCAGCGCGGCGACGTAGCCATACACGCGGGTCAGGCGCTCGATGCGATCCGGCTCGGTAAAACTATTGGTCGCTGTAATAGTTGGATGGTCTAAGAACATTTATCGTCTCCAAGCTGCCTATGTTGGCAATGTACCTATAAAAGTTGCCGATGTAAACGCGAGCGCCCTAACGCAGTGCTCATCCGGTACACTGGGGTGGAAACCGGAGCCCGGCAGCTTATCAGATCATCACGCTTCGTAACAAGTTGACAAAATGACTTCCATCCCCGACCACCACCGCCCCATGGTTCGCCGCCGGCGCGGCCGCCTGTCGCTGGAATTCACGCCCGGCGAGGTGCAGAGCCAGATGGATCCGGCCGATCCCTTTGCACTGGTACTGGCCTACGCACGGGCCATGATGTGCTTTGTCCTGTTCAAGCCGAACCCAGAGCATATCGTGATGGTGGGCCTGGGCGGCGGATCGCTGGCCAAATTCTGCCATCGCTACCTGCCGCGCACGCGCATCACCGTACTCGAATTGCGCGCCGACGTCATCGCCCTCCGCGAACGCTTCGCCATCCCGAAGGACAGCGAGCGTTTCCGTGTCATCCAGTGCGACGCGGCCCAATACATGAAGGAACTGAAGGACAGCGCCGACGTGCTGCTGGTCGATGGCTTCGATGCCAACGGCCTGCCGAATGCCCTGACGACCGACCGCTTCTATGCCGACTGCCGGCGCGCCCTGCGCCCGGATGGCGTGCTGGCCGCCAATGTGTTCAGCTACGACCCCAAGTACCGCAGCGTGCTGGTACGGCTGTCGAACGCCTTCCACGACCGCATTTGCCAGTTCACCGGCATCGCCGGCAATAACCACATCCTGTTTGCGATTCGTCCTGGACGAGCGCCGGGATCGCCAGCCAGCGTCATGCAGCGCCGCGTGGCGGCCTGGGGCAGTCCGACCCCCGGCCTGGGCTTCGGTCTCGCCAACCGACTGTTGGCAATTTACACCGTTGCCCGCCTGCGCAAGGGAGATTTGGCAGGAATTTAAGGAGTATTGCCCCGAAGCCATGAGAATTGTGACAAACTACATTTTTTATGCAAGGGACACCATGGCAGGTCGGCGCAGGAAACTATCGCACTACGGTGCGGCCGCACTCACGCTGGGCGCAGGCCTGGCGGCCACCGCCATTCTTTTCGTTTCCGTCAGCGCCCTCGAGTTCGGCAAGATGGAGCTCGGCTTCCAGCAGCGCGCCAATGCCCGCGTAACCGCCATCGAGCGCGGCCTGGCCGATGCCGAAGAAGTACTGAATGTGATCAATGAGCTGTTCCGCACCGTGCAGCCGGTCAGCCGCGAACAGTTCCATACCTTCTCCGCCCCGCTGCTGCAGCGCTATCCATTCATCCAGGCCTTCAACTACCACCGCGTGCTGACGCAAGCCGAGCGTCCCGCATTCGAAGCCTCGATGCAAGGTCTTTTCCCGGGCTTCCAGATCACCGAGCTGTCGCCCGATGGCAAAGCCATGACGGCGCCGGAACGGCCGTATTACAACATTGTTGAATACCTGGAGCCGATGCAGGGCAACGAACCGGCGCTGGGCCTGAATACCGGCAGCAATGTGCTGGTGCGCGGCGCCATCGACCGCATCCTGCACAACGGCCGGCCCGCCGCCACCGAGCAGCTCCAGCTGGCGCAGGACCCGGCCCAGCACAACAGCTTCATCATGATCATGCCGGTGTACCGGCCCGGCATGCCGACCGGCACGCGCGCCGAGCGCCACGCCGCCTGGGCCGGCGATACGGCTGCCGTGATCCGCACGCCACACCTGGTGCATACCATCCTGCAGCAGAATGGCCTGCTGGACGACTCGAGCCTGGGCTTGAGCGTGTATGCAGGCGATCCGTCTGCGGCAGGCACCCTCGCCTACCGCCGCGGCCCGCTGCCGGCCACCCGCAAGGAACACTGGCTGCATCGCTGGCTCGATTTCGATTACCACAGCAGCGAAATGCGCAGCTTCGACGTGCTGGGACGCACCTGGCATATCCGCATCGACGACTTGCCGCGCCCTTTCCTGGCCGACCACCTTGGCTCGCTCGGCACCTTGTTCAGCGGCCTGCTGTTCAGCGTCCTGGCGGCAGCCTTCGTGCATACGCTGGTGCAGCGCTCGCGCCGCGTGCAATTGCTGGTCGATGCGCGCACCGCCGACCTGCAGCGCTCCAACCAGCGCCTGGCGGAAGATGTGGCTGCACGCAAGCGCACCGAACGTGCACTGCAGGAATCCGAGCACCGCTTCCGCCGCCTGCTGGCCCTGTCCTCCGACTGGTACTGGGAACAGGATACTCACTTCCGCTTCACCCATATCACCGGCGGCTTCTTTGAAAAAGGCCATGTGGCGAAGGAAAACTTCCTCGGCCGCACACGTTGGGAATGCACGCCGGACCTGTACAGCAGCAGCGCTGGCCGCGACCATATCAACAAGGTGCAGGCGCGCCTGCCCTTCTCCAATTTCGAATACGCGATCGTCGGCCACGATGGCGTGACGCGCTGGTTCAACACCAGCGGCGAGCCGGTGTACGACGCCCAGGGCGAATTCAAGGGCTACCGCGGCACCGGCAGCGAGATCACCGAGCGCAAGGAAGCCGAGCAGCGCATCCAGCACATCGCCCACCACGACGTGCTGACCGGCCTGCCCAACCGCGTGCTGCTGCAGGACCGCCTGCAGCAAGCCATCGCCTATGCCAACCGCAGCGGCCTGCCGATGTGGGTGGTGCTGATCGACCTGGACCGCTTCAAGTTCGTCAACGACAGCCTGGGCCACAAAGCCGGCGACCAGCTCCTGCAAACCGTGGCCAGCCGCCTGCAATCGAGCGTGCGCGAAAGCGATACCGTGGCGCGCCTGTCCGGCGACGAATTCGTCGCGATCCTGAGCCAGTATCCGGACGAACAGCTGTCGCCCGCCATCATCGACCGTGTGATGAAGGCGCTGGCGCAGCCGGTGCTATTGGAGGGCAAGGAGTTCTTCGTCACCTGCTCCATCGGCGTCGCCGTCTACGACGCCGACGGCACGCCGGCGCAGCACCTGATCGAACACGCCGACATCGCCATGTACTCGGCCAAGAAACTGGGCCGCAACACCTTCCAGTTCTACCAGCCGGCCATGAACGACGAAGCACAGGAACGCCTGCGCATCGAGAGCGCGCTGCGCAATGCGCTGGAGCGCGACGAATTCGTGCTGCATTACCAGCCACAGGTCGACCTGGCCTCCGGCGCCATCGTCGGGGTGGAAGCCCTGCTGCGCTGGCAGCATCCGGAACTGGGCATGGTGCCGCCGGCCCGCTTCATCAGCCTGGCTGAAGAGACGGGCCTGATCGTGCCGATCGGCGCCTGGGTGCTGCGCACCGCCTGCCAGCAGGCACGCGTCCTGCGCGACGCCGGCTTCAAGGATTTGCGCATGGCGGTCAACCTGTCGGCGCGCCAGTTCGCACAGCCGGAACTGGTCTCCACCATCGCCGCCGTGCTGGAGGAAACCGGCCTGCCGCCGTCCGCGCTGGAACTGGAGCTGACCGAAAGCCTGTTCATGCACGATGTGGCGCAGGGCGTGAACCTGCTGCATGAATTGAAGTCCCTGGGCGTGGCGCTGTCGATCGACGACTTCGGCACCGGGTATTCGAGCCTGTCCTACCTGCGCAATTTCCCGATCGACGTGCTGAAGATCGACCGTTCCTTCGTCAACGACATCGCCACCGATGCCGACGATGCGGCCATCGTGGTCTCGGTCATCGCGCTGGCGCACAACCTTGAGTTGCGCGTGATTGCGGAAGGGGTAGAATCTGAAGAGCAGCTTGAATTCCTGCGCCGCCATGGCTGCGACGAAATCCAGGGTTATTATTTCAGCCGTCCCGTCGACGCATCGGCGATGCGCCAGATGTTGCAGGATGGCAAGCAACTAAGCAGCACGGCGCCACGCCGGCTGCGCGCCTGAGGAGAGAAGGAGAGTGGACATGAACAGCGTAGACCTGCATCGACAGCAAGTGCGCACCGACCACCGGACGCGCGACATCATCAACCAGGCCGTAGCCGCCCTGCCCGAAGTGGGCTTGCGCCGCGCCGCCGAATTCCTGTTCGCGATGGGCGTGCCACAGCCGATTGCGCTGCGCACGCTGGTCTACCCGACCCACCGCCGCCCGGTCTAAGCAGTCCTTGTAAGATTATTTGGCCGCAGCCGCCACTTGCTGGCGCGCGGCCTTGCGCAGCTTCGCCTTTTCCCAGCGCGCGATCTGTTCCGGCGTCTGCGGCACCAGCGGCGGCACCGCCTGCGGTTTGCGGTCCTGGCTTACCGCCACCATCGTGAAATAGCAGCTGTTCGCGTGGCGCACCAGGCGCTTCTGGATGTCTTCCGCCACCACGCGGATGCCCACTTCCATCGAACTGGTGCCGGTGTAGTTGACCGATGCCAGGAAAGTCACCAGTTCGCCCACGTGGATCGGTTGCAGGAACATCACCTGGTCCACCGACAGCGTCACCACATAGCTGCCCGAATAGCGGCTGGCGCAGGCGTAAGCCACGCCGTCCAGCAGCTTGAGGATGGCGCCGCCGTGCACATTCCCAGAGAAGTTCGCCATGTCGGGCGTCATCAAAACCGTCATCGACAGCTCGTGCGCCGACCAGTGCATCGTATTTTCCATCGCCATGCCAAGGTAGTTATAGATGGCTATATGCTACCCGATGGCGCCGCCTCGCGCTCGTCGGTATCGACGATGCAGCCGCTCCATTTGCGCACGTTGCCCAATTCATCGAACAGCGGCATGACCAGCACACTGGCGCGGCGCCAGGCACCGGCCTCGCCCTGCAGCCGGACTTCTGCCTCCATCCCGGAGCCGCTGCG
>JBCNOP010000138.1:0-14136 GCA_039593775.1 Pseudoduganella sp. | reverse complement strand
CAACGGGGAGATCGTTTGCTCAACGACGTGAAGTTTTTGGAGGGAGGAAGCCGCGGGATGAAAACTGCCAATTTTCCCTATGGAGCGGGTGAAGGGAATCGAACCCTCGTATGAAGCTTGGGAAGCTGCCGTTCTACCATTGAACTACACCCGCGTGCACCGCATTCTATTAGGGTTTTAGCATAATTGGCAACCTCCCGGCGAAACGTATCAGGTGCGTCCGAACAGTCCTCCCAGGGCAGCGCCAAGGCCGCCGCCGGCGTCGGGGATAGCGCCGCCTGGTGTCAGCTTGTCGACGACTTGCGGCAGCAACTGCGCCAGGTGGCCGGCAACTTCTTGCGTATTGAGTCCAAGGCGGCTGGCGATGGCTTGCACTTGCTCGCTGCCCAGCACGGCCTGGATCTGTTCCGCGCTAATGGACTGGTTGGCGCCAGTGCCGATCCATGAGGCGATCATGCCGCCCATGCCGCCCTGCTCGAACGTCGTCACCAGCCCTTGCAGGCCGCCGGTCTTGGGATCGTTCAGCATCGTGGTGACCGCATCCAGCATTCCTTCCGGATGATTACCGCCTGAGAACTGGCTCAGCACTTCGCCTGCGAGTGAATCGAGAATACCCATGGCACACCTCCTCAAATAAATCGGCGACTACCAACAGTATCACAACAGGCTCTGTGTCCGAATGTAACGTTGTTTGTCCCATTGAAAATTCAACCTGCGACAGGCGCGAAAGGTGCAAAATGCCCGGACCAAATCAACCGGATGGACCACCAATGAAACCAACCGTAGCCCTCAGCATCGCCCTGGCTGTTGCCGCAAACGCCGCGCATGCGCAAACGGCACCTGCCGCAGATCCGATTTCCGCGCTCGTCGGCCAGCTTGACCTGGAAAAATATAAGGCCACCATCAAGAGCCTGACCAAGTTCGGCGACCGTCGCCAGGGCACGGAGCGCAATCGCCAGGCGCTGGACTGGATCGAGACGCAGTTGAAGGCATACGGCTGCTCCAACGTGGAGCGACTGCAGTACCAGTTCACCGAGCCTGCCGTACGCGGCAAGCCTGCGGTGGCTGCGGGCGGCGGCGCCGGCGGTCCTCCGGGCCAAGGCGGCAGCACGCTGTTCGGCAACCGTGCGCCGACCGGCGTGAACACCGATCCGATGAAGCAGCCGGACGAACGCCTGCGCGCACTGAACGCGGAACAGACGCCGCAAGGCACTTCGCTGCGCGAGAACGTCTACTGCACCAAGATCGGCAAGACGCGTCCCGATGAAATGTATATCGTCAGTGCCCACATGGACGGCATCGGCTTTGGCGAGGCAGCCAATGACGATGGCTCCGGCACTGCACTGGTGATGGAACTGGCCCGCATCTTCAGTGCGCCGGGCGTAGAAACCGATCGCTCGATCCGCTTCGCCTTGTGGAACAACGAGGAGACTGGCCTGAACGGCGCAGCCGCCTACGTGGAGCAGCGCAAGAACCTGCAAGGCATCGAGTCGCCGAAAGGTTCGGGCAAATATCCCGAGCCACGCTGGCTGGGCATGATCCAGCACGACATGATGCTGTTCGACCATGGCATGCCGGTGCCGAAGCTCGATGACGCCGGCAAGCCGGTGCTGGATGCGAAAGGCCACCCGGTCTACGTACTGCCGAAGGAGCAGCGCGCCGAAGCAGACGTAAACATCGAATTCCAGTCCAACTCGAAACAGGCGGATGGTTCGGCCAAGCTGGCGTGGGAGTTCCGCGCCGCGAACGACAAGTACGCGACCAACTATCCGGCCGCAGTCGGCTTCCACATGACCAACACGGACTCCACGCCGTTCATGGACCTGGTGCCGTCCATCTCGCTGCGCGAGAACGAGCGCGGGCAGCAGATCGGCTCCGGCTGGAACCCGCACTGGCACCAGCCAACCGACCTGTATTCAAACTATTCGGATAAAGATTTCCTGCTTGGCCTGAACGCTGCGCAAACCACGCTGGCCGGCGTAGCGAAGCTGGTTGGTGCGAAAGTCGTCAAGCAGCCTTAACGCCACAAAGGGTCGCTGGCCATCAAGGCAGTGGCCCAGTCGGTAAAGGCGCGCACGCGTGAGGACAGCCTGCGCGCATACGGGTAGACAAGGCTGATCTGCATGCTGCCCAGTTGCCAGTCGGGCAGCACTTCCACCAGCGCGCCGCTACGCAAATGTGGCGCTGCTTCCGCGCGCGGGATATTCAGGATGCCAAGGCCTGCCACGCCCGCGGCGACATAGGCAGCAGCGCTGTTGAAACGCATTGCAGGCTGTTGCTCGATCACGTAGCGCTCTTCGCCGCGCAGGAGCGTCTGCACATGCTGGCGGCCAGTCGCTGCGAACACGAAGCCAAGGTAGCGATGCGCGGGCAAGTCTTCCACCGTTGCCAGCCGCGGCGCAGACGCAAGATAGGACGGCGCGGCGCACAGGCAGAAGCGCATATTCCCTACCGGCCGCGCGACCAGGTCCTGGTCCGCCACCGGCCCGCCACGCAAGGCGCAATCAATCCCTTCCTGCACCAGGTCCACCACGCGTTCGCCGCAACCGATATCGAGCTGCACATCGGGATAGCGCGCTGCGAAATCCGGCAAGGCGGGGATGATCAGGCCCGTGCCTACAGGTGAAGGCATTTCTACCCGCACGCGGCCGCGCGCATCGTGGCGCGAGGATTCCAGTTCGTCCAGGTCATCGAGCAGTGTGCGGGCGCCTTCGTAATACGCCGCGCCGTCGGTGGTGGGCGATACGCGGCGCGTAGTCCGGTGCAGCAGTTTCATGCCGAGGTGCGCCTCCAGGCCCTGGATCTGGCCCGAGATGGTGGTCTTCGGTACGCCAAGCGCTTCCGCCGCACCGACGAAGCTGCCCACTTCCACGATGCGGCAAAACGCGCGCATTGCCTCGAGCCGGTCAAATGCCATGATTATTCGACTTTCCGTACATTCAAAACGATAAAAGCCAGTTTATCCGAAGTTCCGTCCAGACTAAAGTGGACTTACGCAAACACTTCTGGAGGATCAAATCATGAACCGCGCTAAATACTACCAAGCCGCCCCGAACGCCATGAAAGCCATGATGGGGCTGGAAAAAGCCAACGCCGAATCGGTGCTGCCATTATCGCTGCGCGAACTCGTGCGCATCCGCGCATCGCAAATCAATGGCTGCGCATACTGTATCGACATGCATACCAAGGATGCGCTCAAGGCAGGTGAAGAAGTGCGCCGTTTGATGGCACTGACGGCCTGGCGCGAAACGGGCTTCTTCGATGAACGCGAGCGCGCTGCCCTGCTGTGGACCGAAACCCTGACTGAAGTCTCGATCCGCCATGCACCCGACGAGATCTACCAGCAGGTCGCAGCCCAGTTCAACGACCAGGAACTGTCCGAACTGACCTTCGTCATCGCAGCCATCAACGCCTGGAACCGCTTCGGCGTCGGCTTCGCGATGCAGCCGGAGTAAGGAGGCCCACGATGAAGAAGCTGATCCTGATCGCCGCCAGCCTCCTGGCTGGCGCAGCCTGGGGCCACGCCGGCGGCGGCGCCGGCGACGAAACCGTCACCCCGATCGCACGCGCTGCGCTGGCGCCGGTACTGAACAAACAGGCCAATGCAGTGCGCGTCGATTTTGCACCGGGCGCCACGTCCCACCCGCACACCCACCCCGGCCACGTTTTTGCGGTGGTGCTGAGCGGAGAAGTAGAGTCGGCGCTGGGCGACCAGCCGCCGCAGCGCTACAAGGCGGGCGACGCCTGGTATGAAGCGCCGGGCGAACTGCATCGCGTCACGCGCAACGCCAGCAGCACGGCGCCCGCGATGATCGTGGCCTGGGTGCTTTCGAACGGCAACGAGCCGCTGGTCCGGGCAGCACCGCAGTAAATTACCTCAGCGACAACTGTTTTGGCGGAAAAACCACGAAATGGCCACGCTTTCCGGCGCGGCCATTCGTCGATCTGCTAGTATGCACAGCGATCTTTCCCAACTGAAACAAAGTGTCAACATGCGCAGCACACTCACCGCAGCCGAACATGAAACCCTGCTTGAAGATGGCAAACCCATTGTCATCACCACCGACCTGCAGGGCCGCCTGACCTACACCAATTCGACGTTCATCGAAGTCGGCGGCTACGCCGGTGAGGACCTGATCGGGCGTCCGCAAAAGGCGCTCTATCATCCGGACATGCCGGCGCAAGTCGAGGAAGACATGCTGCGCACCACGATGTCGGGCGAACCGTGGCGCGGCCTGGTCAAATACCGCCGCAAGGATGGCGGCTATTTCTGGTGCATCGCCAACGTCACGCCGGTAATCGAAAAGAACCGCCCTACCGGCTTCATGTCGGTCTGCACCAAGCCGAAGCCGCAACAGGTCAAGGATGCCGAAGCCTTATACCGCACGGTGAAGGGCCCGAATCCGGATGGCGTGCGCATCGTGCGCGGCGCAGCTGCACCGCGCGGCCGCAAGAAGATCACCAATGCACTGCGCGACATTTCGCTGTCGCAGCGCATGGCGCTGTGCTTCGGCAGCATGACGCTGCTGGCGCTGTCGATGGCGCTGCATGCCGTGCTGCCCTACTCCGGCTTTGCGCTGCACCTGCAGGCCTTGCTGCTGGCGGCGCTGGCGCTGTATGGCTGGTACAACCTTCACCGCGCCATCGTGGCGCCGGTGCAGGACTGCATCAACGCTACCCGCATCCTCGCCGGCGGCGACCTGACCACGCGCATGGCGGTTGACCGCCACGATGAACTGGGCCAGCTCCAGGCGTTCGTGCGCCAGCTGAACCTTAACCTGGCGTCGATCCTCGGCGACATCCGCGGCAACTTCGCGCTGACCCGCAGCACGACAACGCAGGTTCGCACCGCCAACGTCGACCTGGCGGCGCGCACCGAGGCGCAAGCGGCGAACCTGGAGCAGACTACGGCCCATATCGGCCTGATTACCGGCACAGTGAGCCAGACCGCCGATAACGTGAACACCGCCAACGGCGTGGCGAACGAGGCGACTGCGCTGGCCGAACGCACCGGCGTGGCCGTCGCCCAGGTGGTGACAGCGATGGACGAGATCCGCCAGTCCTCGCACAAGATTGTCGACATCATCGGCTTGATCGACGGCATCGCTTTCCAGACCAACATCCTGGCGCTCAACGCGGCGGTGGAAGCGGCGCGGGCCGGCGAAAGCGGCCGCGGTTTCGCGGTCGTGGCAAGCGAAGTGCGCAGCCTGGCACAACGCAGTGCGGCGGCGGCCAAGGACATCAAGGCCCTGATCGACGCCTCCGCCGACAAGATCGAAGGCGGCGCCAGCGTGGCCACCACGGCTGGCAATGACATGGATGCGGTGATTGCCGCGATCGGCCGCGTGGCCGCCATCATGGGCGATATCCGTGGCGCGACACGCGAACAGAGTGATGGCGTCAACCAGGTGAAAGACGCCATCGTGCAGCTTGATGAAGTGACGCGCCAGAACAGCCAGATGGTGGAAGAAGCTTCCGCCGCCACCGGCGTGCTGGACCTGCAGGCGCAGGCCGTCGCCAAGGCGCTCGAAGTGTTCAAGCTGCCGCCGCAAGCAGGCAGCAAGTCCAAGCGCGCCTGAGCGGCGCGCCTCGGCGCTTACTCGGGCGCTTCCACCTTGTAGCCCTTGGCCTGCAGTTCTGCCAGGGGCCCTTTCGGATCAAGCAGTTGCGCCAGCGGCAGCACGGCGAAGGTTGAGTTGTTGGCCTCCAGCGCGCGCTCCGCATTGGCCAGCCAGTTCCTCCGCATCGTTTCCTTCGCCTGCTGCAGCTTTTCGTTCGCCTTGAAGGCATCGTTGTTCAGGATGGCATCCGTGCAGGCAGCCTCGCGGTCGGCAAAGCTCAGGGACGTGATCTTCGACATGTCGCCTACCGCCCAGGCGTTGGCACGCACGCGCATCGCGTCGAGATCGGACTCCAGCCGCTCCACCGTTCTTGCGAAGCAAAGCACGTCCGTTCCTGGTGAATTCTTGAACGCTCGCAGGGCCTGGCCTGGACTTTCGAGTTCGGTCTCGACGTTGCTGGAGGTGATCTTCACCTTGTACTGCTTTGCCAGCTTATCGAGCTTCGAATACACGCCCGTGCGCATGGTCAGGCCATTCTTTTCCAGGCCTTGCTGGTAAAGAGTTTCGGCCACGAACATGGGACGTTCTCGCTCAATGCCCTCGTTCTTGCCGATGTATTTGGTTTTGAGCACTTGCCAGCGGTCGTAGGTTTCTGCAGGCAGCACATCGACCAGTTTGCCGCCATCCGGGTTGTCTTTCACGCCGATGGTGAACGGCAGCATCTTGATGCCACCCCAGAAGCCAACGCTGATGCCGAAGGAAGGTTTGGGCAAGTACTCCTGCGACTTGGCGATGATGGATTCCACTTCGTGTGAACGCCAATCCATCTTGACCGGCAACGGCGCGTAGTCGCCGAAGACGTACATCACGTGATCGTCCTTGCTGACCTTCCACAGGCCCGGACCGGGACGCTGGCCCGTAATCACAACCTTTTCACCTTCAGGTGCTGGGGCCTCATCCTGCGCCCAAGCGCCTGCCGCCAGAAGGCACAATGCCATGGCGGATATCACTTTCTTTGTCATCCTCTTACTCTTTCTGAATGGTTAAGAGAACGGCAATACTACATCAGCGACGTGAAGGAATGGTTAATGTGTGGACCGGCGCGCCTTTGTCGGTGATCACTTTGACGACCAGCATGTGTTCGGTGGCGTCGACGCGCGCCAGTTGGTCCTGGCCCAGGATCAGGCGATGGTAGGCATGCGCCTTGCCTGGCGGCTGGTAGGAGAAGGCGTGGTCGTGGCCGGCGATCACGAGGTCGATGCCGGACTGATTGGCCAGGGCTGTCCACGCGGCGCCGTTGTCGGGCAACCAGCCCCAGTCGCCCTGGTGCATCGCCACCACGCGGAAAGGCGCGCTGGCGAAGTGCTTGTCGCTGCCTGCCTGCGCACGCAGCCACGCCAGTTCGTCCTCGCGGTAAGGCACGGTACGATTCAACTGGGCGTAGACGTTGGTATCGTCGGGCTTGTCCTCTGCGGTATCGAGTACCAGCAAATGCACCGGGCCCATGGAGCGCGCGTAGTAGTACTTGCCTTCCGGCGTGGGCACATAGCCGGCCAGCTGGCGTGCAAAGGCGCCGCGCAATTCGTGGTTGCCGCGTGCGAACAGGAGCGGCCTGCCCGGCCCCATCGCAGCCACCGTGGGGCGCAGCCATTTGGCCCACAACTGCTCTTCCGAATCGAGCCAGTGGAAGGCGTCGCCCAGGTGCAGCAGCGCGTCGGTGCTGGCCCAGTCGACCATCTTCATCAGGCGGCCGATGCGGGCGGCATCCTCGTGGGTATCGGTGACCACGCCGAAGGAAACTTTGGGCTGCTGCGGGCTGAAGGTCGTGAATGCGGCCGCCGGGCTGCTGGTGCTCAAGCCTTTGTCGGGCCAGTAGGGCTTCAGCTTCACCACGCGGGTGGCGATAGCTTCGTAGGAATAGCGCTTGCCGGGAAACAGCCCGTTGATCGTCACGACGTGCCGCTGGCCGACCGGAACCAGGCCGTCGACCTGCGGTTCGATGTCGCGCACCGTGTCGCCATCGCTCAGGCGCACCTTGGCATGGCTGGGCGCGTCGGTCATCCACATCACCGACACCGAAGTGTCGGAGAGAGCGGAAAGATAGGGGCCATCGGTAATGACAGGCTTGGCGTCGAACACCTTGTAAGGTTCTGACTGCGCCACGGCTCCCCCTTGCATGGCCAATGCTGCCAAGCCAAGGCAAAGGGATGCCAGCACTATTCGCGTGCGCTTCATCAGTAGCGGTCGTCGAACGAGAAGATCGGCTTGCGCTTGCTCCACTGGCCGCGGGTGAAGTCAGGGAAGTCCAGCGTCTGGAAGTTCTGCGCGATCGATTGCTCGGACAGCGGCGTGATGGCGCTCCACGTCACTGCATCGTAAATGTCGATCGGCATTGGCGCGCGCGCCTTCAAGGCTTCGACGAAGGCGTGGATCACGAAGTAATCCATGCCCCCATGACCCGCGCCTGCCGCTTCGCTGGCGTACTTGCGCCACAGCGGGTGGTCGTACTGCTCCTGGTAGGCCTGGAAGTCGTCCCACTGGTGCGGCTTGCTCTTGCCTTCGATGTGGATGGAATGGTTCACGTCCATCCACAAACCGTTGGTGCCTTGCACGCGGAAGCCCAGCGAATAAGGGCGCGGCAGCGAGGTATCGTGCTGAAGGATGATGGTCTCGCCGTTCTCGCAGGACAGTGTGGTGGTCACCACATCGCCCAGGCTGAACTTGACCTTGCCGCTCGGGTGCTCGGCGCCGCCCTGCTTGATGATGTAGTCGTGCAGGCCGCGCGCCTTGGTCGCGAAGGTGTTGATGCGGGTGAAGCGGTTGCCGCGGTTGATGTTGGTGTACATCGCGCATGGGCCGATGCCATGGCTCGGATACAGCTCGCCATTGCGCTGCACCGAGTGCTCGGTACGCCACTTCGCTTCCGACCAGCCCTTGGCGCCGAACTCGATGCCGCTGCCGTAAGGCTTGGCCGGGTCGCCGTTGTTGAACTTCACGGCGCGCAGGTCGTGCTGGTAGCCGCCTTGCAGGTGCACCAGTTCGCCGAACAGGCCTGAACGCACCATCTGCAGCACCGCCATCACGTCGCGGCGGTAGCACACGTTCTCCAGCAGCATGTACGGCGTGCCGGTCTTGAGCTGGGTGTCCAGCACGTCCCAGTGATCCTTGAGCGACACGCCGGCTACCACTTCGCAGCCCACAGGAACCTTGGCCTGCATGGCATCGATCGCCATTTGCGCATGCCATTCCCACGGCGTGGCGATGATCACGCCATCGAGCTGCTTCGAGTCCAGCATGCGGCGGTAGGCATGCTTGTCGCCGTCCTCGCCGAAAGTGCGTGGCTTCGGCTTGCCGGCCTTCTCGAATTGCGCCAAGGCCTTGCCCAGCATGACCGGTTCGATATCGCACAGCGCTGCCACTTCCACGTCGTCGCGGCGTACCAGCTCGCGCAGCAGCACCTGGCCGCGCATGCCGGTGCCGATCATGCCGAGACGGAGCTTTTCGCGGCCGCCAGCTGCAAAAGCGGCCGGCAGCAGCAAGCTGCCCGCCAGCGCGGCGCCGGCGGTGAGGAAGTGTCGTCGATTGAAATGCTTGTCCATCTAGTCTTTGCCTCTTTAGTTGGGTCGCAGGTTACCAGAATTTGTAGTTGGCCGAGAGCGAGAACACGCGGCCGAACAGGTTTTGCTGGTGGTTGTAGCCTTCCCAGCCGTTCGGGTCGTAGTAAGGCTTCTTGTTGGTCACGTTCTTGATGTTCAGGCCCAGGTCCAGGTTCTTGACCGGCTTCCAGTTGAAGCCCAGGTTGACCGTGTAGTACGAAGGCTGACCGCCGCACAGGTCTTCCGGCAGCGCCACGCCGCCAGCGGTGCAGTTCTCCGGTGCGTTGTCGGTGTCGTATGCGCCATAAGCCCACTTGGCCTTGCCGGTGTAGTTCACGAACAGGCTGGTAACCAGGTTCTGGTAGGTCCAGTCGGCGTTGAAGGTGGCACGCAGGCGCGGCGAATCGTAGTAGCCGACGTAATTGCCGGAGAAGCCGCCGCCGTCTTCGTAGTTGTAGGTCTCGCGCTTGCGGATGGTGAAGGCGGCGCCGGTGCCCAGCTTGCCGTATTCGCCCAGCGAGAAGCGGGCACGCGCATCGATGTCGAAGCCGTCCAGCAGGGTGCGGCCACGGTTGGAATAGGAGTTGATCAAGCCACCCAGGTTACCAACCGAGTATTTCGGCATGCCGGCTTCTACGCAGGCAGGCAGGTTGGCCAGGTTGTTGCACATGCTGACCACGGCGGCCATATTGGCGCGGTCGGCATCGCTCAGGTCATTACGGATTGCCTTGTCGGTGCCGGCCAGGCTTGGACCGTACTTGTCGACCAGGTCGGTGAACAGCTGGTTGAAGTCCTGGCGCACGATCTCGTTGCGGCGGTAAACGAACCAGTAATCGAGCGAGATGCTGACGTCCTTGGCTGGCTGCAGCACCAGGCCCAGGGTCGAGATCTTGGCCTTTTCCGGCGTCAGGTTAGGGTTCGGCGGGGTCAGGCCGCCCACGGTGGTCGAGCAGTTGGAGTTCAGCAGGCCCTTGCCCAGGTCCCGGTCGGTCGCGGCGACGGACTTCATCAGCAGCTTGGCAATGGCATTGGTTTCGTCGCAGCGCACCGTGTCGCGGATGCCGCCCACCTGCGCGAACACGCCGCCGCTGCCCGATTCGGCCAGGTTAGGCGCGCGGAAGCCTTCCGAGTAGGTACCGCGCAGCATGATCTCAGGACGGGCGCGCCATTGCACGCCAATCTTCGGCGCCAGGTTGGCGGAGAAGTGCGGGTATTTGTCGAGGCGTGCCGCGGCGTTGACTTCCAGCGTGTCGGTCACCGGCACCACCACTTCGCCGAACAGCGCGCTGACGGTGCGCTTGCCGTCGAACCAGGAGCCGCCCTGCTGCGTGATCAGGCCATTGGCGGCATCGGCATTGCCCGGGGTGTCGAAGCTTTCGCGCATCAGGTTGGTGCCGAAGGCGGCGCGCACTTCACGCTCGCCCAGCTTGAACAGCGTGCCCTCCACCTTGGCGTCAAAGGTTATCAGCTTGGTCCAGGACTGGATGTCGAAAGTCGGGAAGGCTTCCCGGATCAGGGCCGCGTTGGCTTCGCTGATCTCGCCGAACTTGAAGGCAGGGTTGTCGGCAATATAGACGCGGCCAGTGACCGGGTCTTTGGTGGTCGGGCCGAAGGCCTTCTCGAAGCCCTTGGTGTTGATATTGGTGGTCTGGTACAGCGTCGAGTGGCTGCCGGCAATGCCCAGCGCAGTCTCGAAGTCCCAGCTGCCGGTCAGGTGGCCGCGCAGGCCGGTCAGCACACGGTAATTGTCGTCCAGGTTTTTCTGGCCGAAGTGGCCCACAGCATCCTGCAGGATGTAGTTCAAGCCTGCAGCGCCGCCCATCTTGGCAGCCATGTCAGCGTCCAGTTTGCCCTTCAGGTAGACATTGTTCGGACCAAGGTAAGGGTTGACGAAGGTATTCAGTTTGGTGCCGGTGTTGCGCGAGAACCAATTGCTGGTGGTGCCGCTGTTGAAGCTGCGCGGGCCGTTTTCGCCGCGCAGCTTGATGTGCGTGAATGCGGCTTCGGCGAAGACTTCGAGGTCCTCGCCGAGCTTCTTGCGGCCGGACAGAAAACCGGTTGCGCGGTCGGAAGTCGGTCCGGTGTCCAGGGAATACGGCAGGTTGTTCCATACGCAACGGGTACCGGATGCCTCGGTGATAGTGGTGGTGCAGCCGGACACCGCACGCTGGGTGCGCGCATTGTTCTTGGCAGGGTCGAACACGAAGAAGGTGCCGGGATTAGGCTGGCCCGGCTCGCTGCCGACACCGATACGGAAGTTGGAGATGAAATTCGGGTTGTTGACGTAGAAGTAGTCCGGCCGCTTGTCGTAGGTATCGGCCAGCGCAATGCGGTCACGCTGGTACACGTTCAGCGAAGCCATGAAGTTGTAGCCGTCGTTGCCGAAGTCGCCCTTACCGTAGACCAGGCTGGCCTGGTGCTCGCCATATGCCGAAACTTCCTGCGAATGATCGGTGCTGACTTTCGCTTCCAGGCCCTGGTAGTTCTTCTTGGTGATGACGTTGATCACGCCGGCCACCGCATCGGAGCCATACACTGCGGAGGCGCCGTCGGTGAGGATCTCCATGCGCTCGATCGCCGCGGCGGGAATCGAGTCGATGTTGACGAACATGGTCTGGAAGCCGGCCGGCGCGCCATAGAAGGAAAGGCGGCGGCCATTCAGCAGCACCAGGGTGCCCTGTGCGCCAAGGCCACGCAGGTTGGCTTGCGAGGCGCCGTCGGAACCGGTGAACATGGAACGGAAGTCTTGCTGTGCAGGGCGTGCGGCCGGCAGGTTATCCAGCACCTGCATCAGGGTGCGGGCGCCCATGTTTTCGATCTGCTTGGCATCGATCACCTGCACTGGCGATGCGGTTTCCGCGTTGATGCGCTTCAGGCTGGAGCCGGTGACTTCGACGCGGTGGATCTTCTCTCCTTTTTCGTCCTTCTTGTCATCTGCTCCATCGGCCGCCAGGGCGCCGCCGGCCATTCCAATAGCTGCCAGCGCAGCGATCAATTTCTTCAGTTCCACTTGCATCTCCTTTATTTTAGTTTGCAAAACGCCCTCCCCGGTCCGAAGAGGGGTTCGTTCTAGTGACGAAAAATGTGCGGTCAGCGCGTCTTGACGGTGGCGCCCTCGGTGCCTAGCAGTACGGCGTTGGCCCAGTTGCCGCAGACCTGGGCGGGTTGGGCGCCGCGCGCACCCAGCGTGCGCAGGCTGAGTTGCCTCAATCCGCGTACATCGATTTCCGGCTTGACGACGGCCGGTGCGCTTACCAGTCCGCTGTCGTACAGCAGGCGGTCGCCGCTCCAGACCTGGAACTGCAGGCCGCCCGCATTGCGGCAGCTATCGTCCACGCCAAGGTCGGCGCGCAGCAGGTTCCAGTTGCCTTCCAGCTGCAGGTCGATGCGGCTGGAAGCGCCGGCGCCCAAGCCCTTGCGGAACCACAGGCCGTTCATGCGCATTTCCTTGCCCTTGCCGGCGGGACGATCGCGTCCGATACCCTTCGGCAGTGGCAGGTCAGACAGGAAGCTTTGCTGTTCGGCGCCTTCTTTCGCACGATGCTCGAGGATGCGGAAGGTGGACAGCGCGATCGGTCCCACTTCGGCCGGCTGCATGGCGTTGATTGCCTTGGCTGGCGCCTGCGCTGCGGCCGTGACCATCGGGTCGGTGGAAGCCGCCCCTTCGCCTTCCGGGTTCTGCGTGCTGAGCACGCGGAAGCGCAGCAGGCGGCCTGCGGTTGCGGGGAAGTTGATGGTTTGCGTCTCTTTCTGCAAATTCAGGCGGCCGGTGAAGCTCGGCTTGCCCCATTCGCCGTTGGTGTCGGCAATGTAGATTTCGTAGTCGCGTACCTGGCCGTGCTTCCAGTGCTCGTCATTGCGCGGCGCAATCTCGATCCCGTCCACCAGGCGGCGTTCGGTGAAGCCGATGGTCCATTCGTGGGCGCCAGTGCGGATCGACTGGTTGCGGGTGGTGCGAAACCAGGTGGCAGGCTTGTCGTCGAAGGCGTTTTCCAGCGGATGGCCGGGTTCTTCGGCGGGGCGGTTGACCACCAGCAGCGCGTCGGGCGGCAATGCGCGGCCCAGTTCCGGGGCTTGCGGGAAGTTGTCGTCTTGCGCGGCAAGGGTTTGCGCGCCCTGCACGGTAATCGTCAGCGGTTGGCGGATGTCCTGCTTCGCGGTCTTCACATGCAGCGTGCCGGTGCGGTCTTGCGGGTCGTAATACCAGCCTTCCACCGCCGCGTCATACGCCGCGCGGTCCGAGTGTGCCGGCAAAGTGCGGCCAGCAGGAGCGGACGCGGTGACTGACGCGGGGCGCTGGCGGGTCAGCATGCGCAGGGCGTAGCTGCGGCGCGCTTCCTGCCCCGCGTAGCTGCCCTCCACGGCCGCGATATCGACATCGACTCGTGCGCCAGCGCCCAATTCGCGCATGCGCAGCACTTGCTGGCTGAAGGCGCCCTTCTGGTACTGGCGTGTATTGCCGTCGTCCTCGTACAACGCGAATGTGGACTCGCCGTGAGGGTAGAGGTCGAGCGTCAGCACGTCCTTCGGCTTCTCGCCGTCGTACAGGACTTCGGGGTACATCGGCAGGATGGCGCCGGCGCGGACGAAGACGGGCAGCTTGTCGAGCGTGACCTGCAGGTCGAGGTCGCGCCCCGCTGCGCCGGCGGTCGCCTGGCGGCCATCCCAGTAGTCGAACCACGTGCCTTGCGGCAGGTGGATTGCCTTGCGCCAGCCTTGCGACACGGCCTGGCTGCGATACACAGGCGCTACCAGCATGTCGCGGCCGAGAAGGAACTGGTACTTGTGCGCTTCGGTGAAGGCCGCCGGGTCGGATGGGTAATCCCACATCAGGCCGCGCACCAGCGGGGCACCAGTCTGCTCGGCCTCGCGCGCCAGTGTGTACATGTACGGCGTCAGGCGCAGCTTGAGTTTCAGGTAGCGGCGGTTGATGCTGCGGTAAGGCTCATCGAACCACCACGGATGCTTGCGCGCATTGG
>JBCNOP010000137.1:0-14276 GCA_039593775.1 Pseudoduganella sp. | reverse complement strand
CGTCACCACGTTGGAGGAGATCGGCACCAGCGATAAGGTGAACTTGTCGGCCACCGACAGCGGCAGGGTATCCAGCCATTCGGCACGCTCGAACTGCTCCTCGGTGATGCGGGGGAAGAAGAAGCCATCCGGCACGTCGATATTGTGGACGAAGCGCTTGAGCAGCCGTGCCAGCGAATCTTCGCCGGTGACTGAAGCAATGCGGTGCAGGTGCTCCAGCGTCGGCGCCACGGCGAAGCCGGTTGCCTTCAAGGGCGGCAGCTTCTCCTTCAGCAGCGATCGCATCACGCCGTGCGTCTCGTCGTCGTAGCCGGCCACGTGGCCTTCCTCGTGCACGCCGTAGCGCCCTGCCCGGCCGGCGATCTGGCGCGCCAGGGCCGCGGGAATTTCCTCTTCCTCGTAGCCGTTGTATTTCACGGTGGTGGTCATCACCACGCGCTGGATCGGCAGGTTCAGGCCCATCGCAATGGCATCCGTGCCTACCACCACGTCGGCATGGCCGTCGCGGAAGCGCTGCGCCTGTGCACGCCGCACTTCCGGTGACAGGTTGCCGTACACGGTAGCGACGGACAGTCCGGCCTCGGTCACCATATCGCGCCACATCAGCACTTCGCGGCGCGAGAAGGCGATCACGGCATCGCCCTTGCGCAGGCCTTTAAGCTTGCGCACGGCGGAAGGTTCCATCGACAGCGGCGCCTTGCGCTTGAGGATATGGACCTCGATCGGGCATTCCAGTCGCTCTGCCAGCGCTTCCACGGCGCGCCGTGCCTCCGCCGCGCCCACCAGGTAGACCGTGCGTGCCGGAGCGCCGCAGACGGCGGCAGTCCAGGCGGCGCCGCGGTCGCGGTCGGACAGCATCTGGATCTCGTCGATCACCGCCACTTCGACCTGGGTGCGCGTGTCCAGCATTTCCACGGTGCTGGCAACGTGGGTTGCGCCTTCTTCGATGCGGCGTTCTTCTCCGGTCACCAGGCTGACCTTCAGGTCGGGGTCGGAAGCCTGCAGGCGTTCGTAGTTTTCCAGCGCCAGCAGGCGCAGTGGCGCGAGGTAGACGCCGCTGCGTGCCTTGGCCAAGGCCTCCATCGCCTTGTGCGTCTTGCCGGAATTGGTCGGCCCCAGCAGCGCGATGAATTTGCGCGGCAGGCGGCGCGCGACTTCGAAGGTATCAGGATATTCGGCCAGGTTGATGCTTTGCCGCGTGCGCTCGGCGTGGCGCTCTTCGCGATGGCGCTCAACCGCGTGCTCCAGGCGCTGGCGGATGCGGTCGAAGACAATGCCGGCCGGCTCCGATGTCTGCATGTCTTCCAGCGCATGCAGGAAATCCATCGGCCGCATGCCGTAATCGTCGCATTCTTCGCGCAGTTCGGCGGCGAAGGCAGTGACGTCGGCATGCAGCGCACGTTGCGCGGCTTCGCTGCCGCGTTCCAGCAACAGCGCTGCACGCCCCTCGCGCTCCAGCTTGCGCCATTTGGATGGCTTGGCCAGCACGCCTTGCTGCGGCACCAGGTCGTAGGGAATCTGCAGGCCGTCCAGCTCCACAGTGCCTGTGAAGCGCAGGAATACGCGGCCTTCCTGCTTTGCCAGTTCGATGCCGCGGGCTGCAAGGCCCAGCTCAGTCACCAACTGTTCGTCGTCGTCAAAATCTGTCATGGCGAGACGATTATAGCGAATGGCGCTGCGCGGCTAGTTCCAGATGCGGTAGACCCAGTAGGTTTCGTCTTCCAGGCCGCGGCGCAAAATTTCGGACGGACTGAGGCCGCTGATTTCGCGCGCTTCGCGGCTCATGTGCGCCTGGTCGGAATAGCCGCCAAGCTGCGCCATGTCGCCGAGGGAAACCTTGCCTTTCAATACTGCATCGCGCGCGGCGATGAAGGTCTGCTCGGCGCGGTAAGAGCGGCGCAGGCGGCGCAGCGGCTGTCCTGCCCACTCGCGGATGCGGCGCTCGGCCATGCGTACGCTGCGTCCGATGCCCGCTGCGGCGGCCTGTCCCTCCAGGCGGCGCACCCAGTCGCCCACTGCGCCATCAAGGGCGCCGTTGTCGCGCACCGAGCGCCAGCGTGGCTCCAGGAAATCCTCCAGCAAGGCCACGCGCGTTTCATCGTCGGGCGCCGCGAGCATGTCCGCCGCCAGTTGCTGCCATTCGGTGCCGAGCAGGGCGTCCAGCGGCTGGAACTGGTCGACGATGGTGCTCATATCGATTCCCGTCAGGCGATGCAGCGCTTCAGGAAAGAACAGCACGGTCATGAAATGGGTGGGGCCGGGATTGGCGGATACCGTTGGCCCGGTCCATGCACCGGACAACAAGACGCCACCTTGCGGGCACTTCATGTCCGGCATCGGCGGCTCGACCATCACAGATTCGCCCGCCAATTGCAGGAACAGCACAGGGAACCCGGTCGCGGGGTAGCGGTTCAGGCGCTGCTCTTCGGGCAACTCACAGCCGACGGTGTTGCGCACGACAATCGCCCGCAGGCACGAGGCGAGCGATCGGCGCGGGACGATGAATTTACTGATTGGCAACATAAGCAGCATTGTAGCGCGATGTCGCAAACGTTCAAGACCGCTTCGCACAGCCGGCGCATACTGGCCCTCATGGATACCACGACCGCCCAAGCTACCGGCGCGCTGCGCCACCTTTCCGACCTGCCCGGCCCCAAGGGCCTGCCCTTCCTCGGCAACGCCTTGCAGCTCCGCCCGCGCAAAGTCCACGCAGATATCGAAGCCCTGGCGCAGCAATATGGCTCGCTGTTTCGCATGAGCATCGGCCGCGCGCAGGCTCTGGTCGTTGCCGATGCAGCGCTGGTCCATGGCGTGCTGCGCGACCGGCCGGAAGGCTTCCGACGACCCGACGTCACGGCCCAGGTATCGGATGAGATGGGCGGTGAGCGCGGCGTCTTCCTGGCGGAAGGCGCAGCCTGGCGCAACCAGCGCAAAATGGTGATGCAGGCGTTTGCACCGCATGCGATCAAGGCCTACTTTCCTTTGCTGGCGCGTGTCGGGGGTCGCTTGCAGGCGCGCTGGGCGCAAGCGGCACAGGAAGGACGCCCTGTCGCCCTCAATGCAGACCTGAAGCGCTACACGGTGGACGTGATCGCCGGTCTGGCTTTCGGCGAAGAGGTCAACACCATCGAGCATGGCGACGACGTTGTGCAACAGCAGCTTGAGCTGATCATGGAAGGCACGGCGCGTCGTTCGCTGCTGCCGGTTCCTTACTGGCGCTATGTGAAGCTGCCTTACGACCGCAAGCTGGAGGCGGCGGTACTGGCCATGCGCGAGGCCACCAATGGTTTTATCGCCAAGGCGCGCCAGCGCATGCAGGACGATCCTGCGCGCGCCGAACGCCCGCAGAATATGCTGGAAGCGATGCTGGCGGCAGCCGACCAGGAAGGCAGCGGCATCGACAACGCTGCAGTGATCGGCAATGTCAGCACCATGCTGCTGGCAGGAGAGGACACGACATCGAGTGCCCTGGCATGGCTGATCTGGCTGCTGTCACGCCATCCGGCTGCGCTGCAGCGTGCGCAGGAGGAAGTGCGGCGCGTGACGCCCGATCCTGCAGGCTTCACCATCGAGCAGATGGACCAGCTGGAATACATCGACGCCTGCGCGCACGAAGCCATGCGCCTCAAGCCGCCGGCGCCTTTCATTCCCCTGCAGGCCAATCGCGACTGCGTGGTGGGCGATGTTCAGGTGCCGAAGGATAGCGTGGTGTGGTGCGTGCTGCGGCACGACAGCGTGGCGGAAGAGAAAGTGCGCAATGCCGCAGCCTTCGATCCGCAGCGCTGGCTGGATGGCAGCAATGCGCGCCAGTTGGCGATGCCCTTCGGCTCTGGGCCGCGCCTCTGTCCGGGGCGCTACCTGTCGCTGCTCGAAATCAAAGTGGCCTTGGCCTGCCTGCTGGGGCGCTTCGACCTGGTATCCGTCGAAGGCGACAGCGAGGAATACCATGGCTTCGTCATGTCGCCTGGCGCCTTGACGATGCGGCTTTCACCAAGAGCTGGATAGTCAGCGCGAAAACGAAAGCGCAGAAGAAAGATACCGCCACGGCCTGTGCGCGCAGCAGCAGCGAAATCGCTACGCAGAATGCCGCGAAGGCAAAGTAGCCAAGCATTGTGCCGCGCAGCAGTTGCACTGCGCTGTCGCGGCCAGCCTGCGCGTGGGTGAAGCCAACCAGCACCGTGCCCATTACAGGGAACATGGCGAAGAAGCCGCTCAGGCGCGGCCCCAGCCCCGCCGCCGCCGCACTGACCGACATCACCAGCACCGCGCCGGCCAGCATGCGCCACGGCAGGTCGCCACCGCGGCGTGCCACCTGCGCAGGGCCTGTCGCGGCCGGAGCGCTGGAGCGCGGCGGGAATAGGCGCGGCGCGGCCAGCAATGCCGCGACTACGGCCAGCGCGGCGAACGGCAATGGCAGCCGAACCGACTGCAAGCCAGCCACCGCCAGCGCCCACGCCCCCAGTGCGGCCGGCATTGCCCCCGCAACGCCCATCCAGCCGGACGACCATGCATACACCAGGCTGAAGGCAATCATGGCGAACACCGCCATCAATGTGCCTTCCGCCGCAGTGGCGGCAAATCCCGCGCCCTGCTCCAGCGAAATCGCCAGCAGGATCGGCCCCGCGACAATCGGGAAAGCGGAAAGCCAGCCGGCAACGGCAGGCCCCCAGCGCCGCCCAGCCAGCGTGACGGCATAAATCAATGAAGGAACGAGGAAAAGTTTCAGCGCGAGAACGGAATTCATGGGCGGCGAGTCTACCACGCGCGCCCTTTGTATCAGCTAAGTAACAGCAGATTGACATGGACCAGCCAATTCCTCACTATCCCCGCTCCACCGAATCAACCAAGCCCGTGCAATGATTGCAACTAAACTCCTTCCCAAGTTCACTTCCCTGCTGATCCTCGGCGCCTGCGCCGGCCTGGCCCAGGCGGCCGCGGTCGAACCTGCCAAACATGCGATCACCCACGAAGACGTGTGGCTGATGAAGCGCGTCGGCGCCCCGCAGCCCAGCCCGGACGGCAAATGGGCCGTGTTCTCGGTCACCGATCCTGCCTACGACAGCAAGGAGCAATGGTCCGACATCTGGATCAAGTCCCTGGTGGACGATAGCGCCCCGCGCCGCCTGACCTTCAGCAAGGGCGGCGAGTCCGCGCACGCGTGGTCGCCGGACAGCCGCTTCCTGCTGTTTGTCGCCAAGCGCGAAGGCGACGAAGCGCCGCAGGTCTATCGCCTCGACGTCGCCAACGGCGGCGAAGCGCAGCGCATGACCACCCTGACGCTGGGCGCGCGCATGCCGAAGTGGAGCCCGGACGGCAAGCAGATCCTGTTCGTCAGTGAAATCTTCCCCGGCACCGCCGATGAAGAAGCAGTGAAGAAGGTCGCCAAGGAACGCAAGGACCGCAAGTACAGTGCCCGCGCCTACGAATCCTTCCCGCCACGCTTCTTCGACAAATGGCTGGACGACAAGAAAGTGCGCCTGTTCGTGATGGACGCGCAGCCGGAGGCCAAGCCGCGCGACATCCTGGCCGGCAGCAAGCTGGCCGACTTGCCGGGCTTTGGCGGCAGCCAGGGCGACGATGGCCAGTCCCTCAACGCGGTGTGGACGCCAGATGGCAAGGGCGTGGCCTTCGCCGTTTCCACCAACCGCGATGAAGCGGCACGCGCCTCGACCTTCACGCAGATCTACAGCGTCCCTGTCGCTGGCGGCGAACCGGTCCAGTTGACCAGGGACGGCCGCAGCTACCACGACCTGCGCTTCTCCCCGGACGGCAAGACGCTGTTCGCGCTGACCGAAGAAGAAGTGCCGAACAAGGTGTACGACCTGACCCGCCTGGCGAGCTTCGCCTGGCCATTCACCAGCGCCCAACCGAAGATCTTGACCCAGGACCTGGACCGCTCGATCTCGCGCATCGCCCTGCCAAGCGACGGCAAGCGCATTTACTACTCTTTCGAGCACGCCGGCCTGGAAAAGGTCTATTCGATGAACTACGCCGGCGGCGACAAGCGCGAAGAACCCTCGCTGCCTAACGGCTCCATCAACTCGCTGAATGCAGGCGGCAAGGCGCTGGTCGGCGTTTGGGAATCAGCCGTCAACCCGCCGGAGATCTACTCCTTCAACGGCACGCCAAAGCGCCTGACCTCCTTCAACGTCGAGAAAGCTGCCGCCATCGATTGGCAAGCACCCGAGCACTTCTGGTACAAGACCCCGGACGGCCGCCAGATCCACAACATGATCGTGAAGCCGGCCGGCTTCGACCCGAACAGGAAATACCCGCTGTTCGCCGTCATCCACGGCGGCGCCGCGAACATGTGGCGAGACCAGTTCGTGCTGCGCTGGAACTACCACCTACTGGCCAAGCCTGGCTATGTGGTGCTGCTGACCGACTACAAGGGTTCCACCGGCTACGGCGAAGAATTTGCCCGCTCGATCCAGCACGACCCGCTGAAAGGCCCGGGCGACGAAATCAACTGGGCAGTCGACGAAGCGATCAGGAAGTACCCGTTCATCGACGGCACCAAGCTCGCAGCAGGCGGCGCAAGCTATGGCGGCCACCTGGCCAACTGGCTGCAGGCCACCACCACGCGCTACAAGGCCATCGTGTCGCATGCCGGCGAGATGGACCTGGTGATGCAATGGGGTACCAGCGACAGCATCTACGGCCGCGAAGTCAACGGCGGCGGCCCGGTGTGGAGCAACCTGCCAGTCTGGCGCGAGCAAAGCCCGATCATGCAAGGTGCGAACCACGAGAAAGGCACCGGCTTCAAGACGCCGATCCTGATTACCGTGGGCGAACTGGATTACCGTGTACCGGTCAACAACGCGCTGATGAACTTCGCAGCACAGCAGCGTTTGAATACTCCTAGCAAGCTGGTAGTATTCCCGGACGAAAACCACTGGATCCTGAAAGGTGAGAACAGCCGCTACTTCTACAACGAGGTGCATGGCTGGCTCGCCAGGTACCTCAAATAAAGAAGGAGAAGTAAAAGATGACGGTTGCAAACTGGTGTATCGCCGCGGCCTGCCTGCTGCCGATGGTGGTCGCGATGACTTCCAAGGT
This sequence comes from Pseudoduganella sp., assembly GCA_039593775.1. Lineage (GTDB taxonomy): Bacteria > Pseudomonadota > Gammaproteobacteria > Burkholderiales > Burkholderiaceae_D > Rugamonas. The sequence goes on along the minus strand of JBCNOP010000137.1, from coordinate 7,217 downwards.
CGCCTCGGTCACGGGCAAGGACCGCTATGACAACGCCGATCCGCGCGACTGGGCCCAACGCCAGGCAGGCTGGATGAAGCGCGCCCACGCCGCCCACCTGAACGGCTTCGAAGCACTGCCGCTGTTTATTGCCGCCGTCATCCTCGCGCAGCAGGCCCACGCCAACCAGGACCGCATCGATGTCCTTGCGATGTCCTTCGTCCTGATTCGCGTCACCTACAGCATCATCTACATCAGCAACCTGGCCACGCTGCGCACGGTGGTGTGGTTCGCCGGCATGGGTGTCAGCCTGGCGATCCTCGCCCAGGCCTGACCGGGATCGTTCACGCGGCGCGGGCTGCGGCCGGCGCCGCTGCGGCGGCCGGCCGCAGCCGGATCGCCAGCACCATCAGGCCAGCCACCAGGCAGGCCGCTCCCGCCGTGAACAGCGCCGGATTGTAAGTAAGCAGCAGCGTACGCACCTGCCCTGCCCCGAACGCTGCAACCGCAGCACCCAGCTGGTGGGCCGCGAAAATCCAGCCAAACACCATGCCGGCTTTCTCCTTGCCGAAGGTAGTAGCAACCAGGCGCACCGTCGGCGGCACGGTGGCAATCCAGTCCAGGCCATAGAACATGGCAAATACCGACAGCCCATACAGCGTGAAGTCCGCGTACGGAAGCCACAGCAGCGACAGGCCACGTAGGCTGTAGTACCAGAACAGCAGCTTGCGATTGTCGTAGCGGTCCGACAGCCAACCGGACAGGATGGTGCCGACCAGGTCGAAGGCGCCCATCATCGCCAGCACCGAAGCCGCAGGCACCGGTCCCAGGCCGGCATCGCCGCACAGCGAAATGAAATGGGTCTGGATCAGGCCATTCGTGCTCAGGCCGCAGATGAAGAAGCTGCCGGCCAGCAGCCAGAACACCACACTGCCCGACGCCTCGCGGAAGATGCGGAACGGCGTGGCGAAGCCAATCGTCATCGGCGCAGCCGACGTTGCGGGCTGGGTTGCGCCGAACGGCGCCAGGCCCACGTCCGCCGGGCGGTTACGCATCAACAGGAACACGGCCACGGCCACAAGGCCGCACGCCGCCAGCACCGGCACGACTGCCATGCGCCAGCCGAAGTGCTCCACCAGCCAGGCCCCGACCGGCAGGAAGATCAACTGCCCCGTTGCGGAACTGGCCGTCAGCAAACCGACTACCAGCCCGCGACGGGTTTCAAACCAGCGGTTTGAAACCACTGCGCTCAGGACCAGCGCCGTCATGCCCGATCCCACGCCCAGCATCACGCCCCACAGCAGCACCAGTTGCCAGAACTGCGTCATGCCCAGCGCCAGCAGCGAGCCCACAGTGACCAGGCCAAGCGCCGTCACCACCACTTTGCGCAAGCCGAAGCGCTCCATCAGGATCGCCGAGAAAGGCCCCATCAGGCCGAACAAGGCAAAGCGCACTGCCAGCGCCGATGATATCTGGTCAACTCCCCAGCCGAACTCTTTGCTTAACGGCTGCAGCAGCGCTCCCGGCAAACCGAGTGCGGCCGACGACGTCAGTCCGGTCAGGAAGGTCAAGGCAACGATGACCCACGCGTAGTGGATGCCGCGGCGTTGCAACCGCTGGGAGAGGGTTTGGGCTATCATGCACAGCATCTTAAATTACGATCATCATAAATGCAAGAAAAAGAAAAGCCGGCGCGGGGCCGGCTCTTCATCGGCGCAAAGCGCCTGCTTATTTCTTGATTTGCAGGGAAGATTTCACTTCCTGCACGCCCTCGATCTTGCGGGCCAGTTCGATCGCCTTGTCAGCTTCTGCTTTCGATGGCACGAAGCCGCTCAGCATGACGACACCCTTCTGGGTTTCCACGTGAACGTCCATGGCTTTCACCAATGGGTCGGCTGCGTATTCAGCCTTCACCTTGGTGGTGATCATGGTGTCGGACATCGCGGAGCGCGTGTCGGAAGTTGCCTCGCGGGTGGTGTTGGCCAGGTTGGTGCCTGCCTCGCGGGTGTCCTGCGCAACGGCAGCGGTGGTGCTAGTTGTGCCTGCGTTGGCCAGTGCGGTTTTATGGGCAGATTTGGCGTCCGACTTGCAGGCCGATTTCGCCGAACCGCTCATGTCATCGCAACGTTCCTTGGCCAGGTCATACTCGGCGTCGGCCAGTTTGCGCTGGGCTTTTTCAACGTCCTTGGGCGTGTTCTGGTGCTGTTTGGTCGCATCCAGGATCGCACGGGCTTCGGCTACTTTGGCTTCATCCTTGCAGATGTCTTCGGCATTGCCTTTCAGGCTCTTGCAATTGTCCTTAGCAACTTTGTAGTCGGATTCGGCCTTGTCCTTTGCAGCTTTGTAGGCGTCGTTATCGGCAGCCTGCGCCACAGCGAACGAAGTACTGAACAGCGCAGCCAGCGACATACACAGAATTTTCTTCATGGTTAGTCCCCTTTAGGATGGTTTGCAAGGCGATTACACGCCTCCCGGGGACTAATTTCTGTGCGCGACCGAACACATTCCGCTATTGCTCGTCTTTAAATAAGCCTTTACCCCACAGTACGCGTGCTTGTTCGAAGGGGTTATGTTCGCTGGAGAACACTGCGCCGTCAGCGGCAAGTTGCAGCCAGGCACGCGTGTTGTGAGAGCCGTGCTCAACAGGCTGGCGCACTTGCATCAGCCAGGCGTGTACCTGATTGTATTGGGCGGCATTGGCACGCTGCGTCCAGGCCAGCGCCACCAGGTCGGAAAACGCTTCTTCGCGGCGCGTATCGCGCATCGCTTTCGACAGGGCTTGCAATTCCGGATTGTCGAGCTGCTCATGCGGGCCTTCGACAAAGCCTGCCGGCAATGCATGCCAGCTCCCCTGCGCCTGGCGCCAGCAATGCCCGACTTCGTGCGCGGTCATCGCTTCGATCAGGACTTTCTGTTGTTCAGCAGGGACACCGGACAACACTTCTTCGGCCTGCGGATTGCCGCGCATCGAGAACACCAGCTTGCAGCGGCCATCGGCAAAACCCATCGCCAGCGGCACATCGTTCGGTCCGGCTTGCGGTTGGACCACGATATCAATAGGGAGCTTGAGTTCCTGCTTGGCGTAAGCCAGCACGGGAGAGCCAGCTTGCAGCCAGCGCGTTTCAGTTTCGGTCAGCTGAGCAGCGCCAGCAGAAGCAGCAAAGAAGGACAGCAGGATGGGCAGGCTCAGCTTCATGACAAAACTCCGGTAACTGGCTTCAACTATACATGCCTTACGGCAAGCTGTTACCGGAGTTTCTGTGCTGTTACAAAATATTGGCTGAGCTAGTCGACAAGTTTATTTTGCCAGCAAGGAGTTGGCAGTCGGGAAAGATGGACGGATATCGTTCGGTACTTTCTTCATCTTGTCCAAAGCCTTCTGCACGTCAGGGCGGATCACGACGTACTTCGCCATCATGTCCTTGGCGCGTGCGTAATCGCCGGTCGCTTCGATGGTAAGGAACTCGCGGTCAAGATCGGTCACCGCTTGTTTGATCTTCTTGAAGTCCACCGAGAACGTGCCATCGCCATGCGACACGAAGCCGCCTTTATCAAGCAGGTAGTTGACCTGGATTGCCATGCCGCGTGCGTGCGAGTCGGTCAGGCCGAAGTGCAGCGTACGGAAGGCCGAGGCCAGGAAGGTCGTGTGCAGCTTGCGCTCCGCCGCTTCGCCCTGGCCCAGGGTGTCATTCAACTGGCCCTTCTCCATCATGTACATCAGCGCGACCAGGCCGGTGATGTCGGCTTTCGCTTCCTCGATGGTGGAATACGCTTCCTTCAGGTCCTGGCGCGGGGTGGATTCGGTGGCGCCGACCTTGGTGATGTGCGGGCCCAGGCCGTGCGTGATTTCGTGCGCCAGGATGTGGGTGAAGAAGGAGTTGAAGTCCAGGTCCTTCTGGTCCGCAGGGCGCAGCACCAGCTTGGCGATCGGGGTCAGCGTGGCCTTGAATTTTTCTTCCTGAACGTTCTTCAGCATCACGCGTTTGGAGCCGCGCTGGCTGATGATGCGCTCATCGTTCGGCAGGTTGTAGGCCGCGGTCTGCACGCCCATATTGCCGTCGCCCGCGCCGTAGACCTGGTTGACCACCACCATCGGCGCTACCGCGCCAACTTTCGGATTGCGGTATTTCGGATCGACCGGCAGGTTGTCTTCCAGCTCCTGCATGTGCTTGGCGAAGAAGTCCAGCTTGCGCGTTTCCTTCTCGTCGCGGATGTTCACATAGGCTTCGAAGGCAGCCTTGTAGCCAAACAGTTCGTCGTTATAGGTTTCATATGGGCCGATGGTGACGTCGACTGGCGAGTCCAGGTCCATCCAGGCAAAATCGGATGGCAGGTAGTCGTTGGAGAGGAAGGCGTCGGCGCGCAGGTCGAGGAATTTCTTCAGCGATGCGTTGCTGGTGGCGGCAGCAGCCTCCTTCAGCAGCTTGGACAGCTTCTCCAGTTCCGGCTTGTATTCATCCGAGTATTTGACGATCTTGAACTTGCCGTCAGCGCCCTTGCGGATCGTGGTGAAGAACCATTGCGCTTCCTGCTTCTGCGCGGCTGGCAGGCCGTTGATCCAGGCTTCCAGTTCTTCCTTGCTGGCGCCTTCCGGATAGAAGTTGGCGGCGGCAGGCTTATGGTCAGGCACTTTGATGCCAGCCACTTCCGCCGGCAGGAACGATTTATGGTCGTCCAGGATGGACCACGGGCCTTTGTTCAGCCAGAAGTACTCGGCGCGCGCCTTGCCCAGTGGGGACTTATCCTTTTGCAGCGCAGCGTACAGGGACTCGTTGCCCGACCAGCGCTGGCGCAGCTGCAGGGTGTCGACGATCTTTGCCGCTTCGATCAGCTTCTTGATGGCCTGGCGGTCGCCGGCCGAAAGCTGTGAAGTGTCGGCCTTCAGCTGCACCGGCGCGTAGCGCTTGGTCATCGCCTGCAGCTCGGCCAAATCAGCAGGGCCAGCGGCAGGAGCAGCAGCAGCGGAGGCGCTGGCAATCGCCAGCACCAGCGGGGTCAGGAGGTTTTTCATGTGGCCTTTTCTCTACAGTTAAAAGGAAGGCCACATTGTATTCCCGCGCCTACCAGGCGCGGTAGGTTTTTCCGGATTCTGCACCTTCCACGCAACGGCTGTAGGCACGCGCCACGCGGCTGGCTGGAACGGGCTGGAAGCCATGGAACAGGGACTCGAACTTTTCCGCCGACTCCTCCAGCAGCGAAGGATTGACCACGTTGATGCGCAGGCCGCGTTGCAGCTCCACAGAGGCGCCGCGGGCAAAGCCCTCGATGCCGTTGTTGACGGTGACCGTGTTGGCGCAGCCACGCAGCGGGTTGTGCGCATCGACACCACTGGTCAAGGTAATCGAACCGCCGTCGTTCAGCGCGTGTTGCGCGACGAGTGCGACATTCACCTGCCCCATCAACTTCGAATCGAGGCCAACGCGGAACTGCTCGTGCGTCATCGCTTCCAGCGGGCCGACGTGGAGTGCTCCTGCTGCCACCACCACATGGTCTACCCTGCCCGCTTGCGCGAACAGCGCACGTACCGAAGCGATATCCTCAATTGCCACGCGATGATCGCCGCTGCTGCGGCCTGCGGTGATCACACGGTGCCGCTTGCCCAGCTCCTGCACCACGGCGCTGCCGATGGTGCCGGTGCCGCCAATAACCAGGACTGTACGCATTACCACACGCGGTAGGTCTTGCCGTTTTCCGCGCCCTCTACGCTGCGGCTGTAGGCCAGGGCCGCGCGCTTCACCGGCACGGTTTCCATGCCGTAGAAGTATGGGCCATAAGTTTCGACCGATTCGTCGACCAGGGTCGGGCTGACCGAGTTGATGCGCAGGCCGCGCGGCATCTCAACGGCAGCGCCACGGACGAAGCCATCCACCGCGGCGTTCACGGTGGTGGCATTGACGCCGTAGCGGATCGGATTGTGGGACAGGCTGCCGCTGGTCAAGGTGATCGAACCACCATCATTCAGGTACTTTTGCGCAGCCAGTGCCACATTCACCTGGCCCATCAGCTTGGAGTTCAAGCCAATCTGGAACTGCTCTGCAGTCATTTCCTGCAGCGCGCCGAAATGTGCGTCGCCGGCGGCGACCACTACACCATCCACCTTGCCGACTTTCTCGAACAGCGCCTGCACCGAAGCCGGGTCCTCGATCTTGACCTGGAACTGGCCACTGTTGCGGCCCACGGTGATCACTTCATGGCGCAATCCCAGTTGTTCCACGATCCCTTTGCCGATGGTGCCCGAAGCGCCGATAACGATGATCTTTTTCATGTTGAATCTCCTGTTGGGTTTTGAAGTGGAGCCAGTATGCGCTCCGTCACCACAGGAATAAATGAGCTATCATTTAGATAATTACGAACTCATGGTTAGCAATGGACAAGTTACGCAGCATGGAAGTGTTTGTGGCGGCCGTCGACAGCGGCAGCTTCACAGCAGCAGCCGAGCGATTCGGCATTTCCGCCGTGATGGTAGGCAAGCATGTGCGCGAGCTCGAGCAGCGGCTCGGCGCCGCCCTGCTGACGCGCACCACCCGGCGCCAATCGCTGACCGAAATCGGCCGCCAATATGCCGAGCAATGCCGCGCCATCCTGGCGCAGATCAGCGCCGCAGAAAGCCTGGCCGAAACCATGCGCCTGGCGCCGCGCGGCGTGTTGAAGGTCACCGCGGCAGTCTCGTTCGGGATGGAGTGGCTCAGCCCCATGATGCCCGACTACCTCGAGATGTACCCCGAAGTCAGCGTCGACCTGAGCCTGAACGACCGCATGATCGACATGGTGGAAGAAGGATTCGACGTCGCCGTGCGCATCGGCACGCTGGAAGATTCATCGCTGGTGGCGCGGCCGTTGCGGCCATATGGCGTGGTGATCTGCGGCTCGCCCGAATACCTGGAACGGCGCGGCATCCCGCAACTGCCCGCCGACCTCGCGCAGCACGAATGCCTGGAATTCAGCGGCTGGGTGCCGCAAGCGCGCTGGCGCCTGAAGGGAGACAAGGACGCCCGCCACATTCCCCTGAGCCGCCTGCGCGCCAACAACAGCTACGCGCTGAAGCAGGCCGCGCTGAAAGGCTTCGGCTTGATCATGCAAGCCGAAACGGCGCTGGCGCAAGACATCGCGGCCGGCCGCCTGGTACGCGTGCTGGACGACTACCTGCCCACGCCGCGCCCCATGCACCTGCTCTACCCGCGCGACCGCCAGCCGACACCCAAGCTGACCAGCTTCATCGACTTCATGCTCTCGCGCCT
>JBCNOP010000136.1:0-14278 GCA_039593775.1 Pseudoduganella sp. | reverse complement strand
CTTCCAGTCCGTGCACCAGGATGCCGCCGCCCGGCTGCCCCAGCAGGTTGCCCGCTGCGAGGAATACACCATCGTCAAACCCGGCCTGCAGCCAGTCTTTGTGTGCGGCCATCCATGGAGCAGCCTGGTCGCGGCTGCCGGTCAACTTGAGCGATACGACAAACATGATTCCTCCTCTATTTGGCAATGGCGTGCAGCCATTTGTGCAGTTGCGAAACCTCGTGCTTGATGAATGCACCGTCGTCAAAGGCGTTGGCGAGCGTGGCGATGCCCTGGCTGCGTGCCAGCAGGTGCATGGCCAGGCCATCGGCATCGGCATCGGCGGCAGCCTTGGCGCCAATCTGCTCGAATTGCACGCGCAGCCAATCGCGGAACAGCGTGAACAGGGTTTTCGCCTGAGGTAGCGCGGGGTGTTCAAGCTTGGCGAGTTCGGTGCACAGCGTGCCAACGGGGCAGCCGTTGCGGCGGATGGCCGGCGCATTCATCACCATCATGTCGATGAAGCGGCCGATGCGGGCCGCCGGCTGCGGCGCTTCCGCATCCCAGGCGTCGAGCATGGCTTGCGTCTTTTGCCGGCGCAGCTCGATCACCGCCTCGAGGATCTCGTCCTTCGTCTTGAAGTGGTAGTAGAAGTTGCCGCGCGAGAGCTCCACCGCCGCCGCGATGTCGGCGAAGCTGGTGTGGCCATAGCCGTGCTCATAGAACAGCCGGTCGGCTGTTTCGACGATGCGTTCGCGGGTGCTGGTCGGCTGTTTGTTCATGCCGACAAGCGTAGGACACTCGTCCTACGATGTCAAGCAATTAACCCTTGCGGGCTTCTTCGTCCAGTTTGCGCAGGAAAGCCAGCTTGTCGGCGATCTTGGATTCCAGTCCGCGCGGGACCGGCTGGTACCAGCCCGGTTCGGCCATGCCGTCGGGAAGATAGGTTTCGCCGGCGGCGTAGGCATCCGGCTCGTCATGGGCGTAGCGGTATTCGTGGCCGTAGCCCAGCTCCTTCATCAACTTGGTCGGCGCATTGCGCAGGTGGACCGGCACTTCGCGCGACTTGTCGCGGCGGACGAAGGCCATGGCGGCGTTGTAAGCGTTGTAGCCGGCATTGCTCTTGGCCGCAACTGCGAGGTAAATCACGGCCTGGGCGAGCGCCAGCTCACCTTCCGGTGAGCCGAGCCGCTCGTAAGTTTCAGCTGCGTCGTTCACCATGGTCAGCGCGCGCGGGTCGGCCAGGCCGATGTCTTCCCACGCCATGCGCACGATGCGGCGCGCCAGGTAGCGCGGATCGGCGCCGCCGTCGATCATGCGGCAGAACCAATACAGCGCTCCGTCCGGATTGGAGCCGCGCACCGACTTGTGCAGCGCCGAGATCTGGTCGTAGAAATTATCGCCGCCCTTGTCGAAGCGGCGGGCATTGAGCGTCAGCGCGTTCTGCACGAATTCGCCGGTGATCTTGTTGGTGCGCGCAGTGGCGGCGGCGGTCTTGGTCTGCTCCAGCAGGTTCAGGAAGCGGCGCGCGTCGCCGTCGGCATAGCCGATCAGGGTGTCGATGGCCAGCTCGTCGAAGTCCAGGTCCGGCATGGCGCGTTCTTTGGCGCGGGCCAGCAGCTGGCGCATTTCTTCTTCCGTCAGCGCCTTCAGCACATAGACCTGGGCGCGCGACAGCAATGCGGAGTTGACTTCGAACGATGGGTTTTCGGTAGTGGCGCCGATCAGCGTCACCAGGCCGGATTCGACGTAAGGCAGCAAGGCGTCCTGCTGCGCCTTGTTGAAGCGGTGGATCTCGTCGATGAACAGGATGGTCTGCTTGCCGCTGGCGACAAACTGCTCCGCCTGTTCAATGGCAGCGCGGATGTCCTTGACCCCGCCCAGCACGGCCGAAATCGCGATGAACTCGCAATCGAAAGCGCGCGCGGACAGCCGTGCCAGCGTGGTCTTGCCAACGCCGGGCGGCCCCCACAGGATCATGGAATGCGGCTTGCCGGACTTGAACAGCAAGTTCAGCGGCTTGCCCTCGCCCAGCAAGTGGCTCTGGCCGATCACGTCCGCCACGCTGTGCGGGCGCAGCGCCTCTGCCAGCGGAGGCGTGGGTTCGGCAGCGAACAGGTCAGCGGTCATTTTCTCGTGCACCAGTAGGGTTAATGGTCGGCAGCGGCCGCGTCAAAATGGGACCGTACTGGGAGGCGAAATCCTTTTCCCGCAGGTTGGCCAATAGCTCGACGATTCCTCTGGGGCCGCCGTGCCGCACCGCCCACGCCTCCACTTCCGCCTTGGCCTGGCAATAGGTGGCATTGCTCTGGCCATTGCGCAAACGCGTGTAATCGAGCCAGTCGCGCATGGCGCTCAACTTCGACAAGTCGTCGATCCCCCTCGCGCCTGGTGCGCACGCCCTGCCGCCCACCATGCTTGCCAGCCCTTCATTGAACCAGGCAGGCACGCGCCGCCCGGCGGCGCGTGCATACAATTCAAGATGCGACAACTCGTGGCTCAGCACCGCAAGCAGACGCTCATCGGTGGCGAAACGATTGCTGGCCAGTGTGGTTACCACAATGCTGGGGTTTTCGAACACATGTTTTCCATTCAGGTAGCGCTGGCCGCTCCTGGTATCGGAATATGAACGGAATTCCGGCCCTAACAGGAAGCTTGCGCAGCCCGGGCTTTTGCAGAAATAGATGTCGGGGGTGACGCCCTTCCGTTCGCCGAAGAAGGCGGTGACCCTGTCGAAGGCTGCAGGCACCAGCGGCTTGAGGCGGTCCAATTCGGCCTGGGTAAAGCTTGTTTCATAGACCATGCGGTCTTCGCGCACCAGGCTGTCCTTGTCGAAGTCCGCGGCAAAAGCGTTGATGGCATTGCACGCCAGCGCCAGCATGGTCAGGTAAGTCTTCATGCCTTAATTGTTGATGACGTCCGCGCCCTTGGGCATGACAAATTTAAAGGACGTTGCATTCAGGGCTGGATTTTTTTCAAATTTCTTGAACGACAGGAAGGAAGTCTGGCCGAAGCTGTCTTTCAGCTCCATCGCTTCCGGTACGCCGTTTTTCAGGCCGATCTGAATTTGCTCGAAGCTGGAATCCTTGGCTTTCGGGGTGGCTTTCAGCCATTCCAGGCCGTCGCGGGTACCGGCTTCGGACAGGGCAAAGTTCTTTTCGAGGTCGTTGGAGCCGAACAGGATGGCAGCCGGCGACGAACCCAGTGCATCGCCCAGTTTGCGCACGGTAACCTGGTTCAGGTCCTTGTCGAAGATGAACAGCTGCTCGCCATCGGCCTGCAGCACCTGATCGTAAGGCTTGGTGTAGGTCCAGATGAACTTGCCCGGGCGGGCGAAAGTGAAGCTGCCGGACGACAGCTTGTCCTTGCTGCCCTGCGCCACGACTTTTTGCGTGAACTCGCCTTTGGCGGCCTTGGTGCTGGCCACGAAAGCCTTGAACTGGTCCAGCGCCGCAGCGCTGGCGGAACCTGCAAACAGCAGGCCGGCGGCCAGGGCCGCCATCAACTTGGTGGTCTTCATAGGATTCCTTATTCCGCCGACGCGGTAGGTGCGATGATTTCGCGGTTGCCGTTCGACTGCATGGCCGATACTACACCGCTGTTTTCCATCTGTTCCAACAGGCGCGCGGCCCGGTTGTAGCCGATGCGCAGGTGGCGCTGCACCAGCGAGATCGATGCCTTGCGGTGCTTCAGCACGACCTGCACGGCCTGGTCGTACATCGGGTCGGCTTCGCCATCCCCGCCGCCGCCAGCACCGGCCATGGCGCCGTCGCCGCCGCCCTCTTCCAGCGTGCCGCCTTCAAGGATGCCCTCGATATAGTTCGGTTCACCCTGCGCCTTCAAATGCTTCACGACACGGTGCACTTCATCGTCCGATACGAAGGCGCCGTGCACGCGGATCGGCAGGCCGGTACCCGGCGGCATATACAGCATGTCGCCCATGCCCAGCAGCGTTTCCGCGCCCATCTGGTCAAGAATGGTTCGCGAGTCGATCTTGGACGATACCTGGAATGCAATACGCGTCGGGATATTGGCTTTGATCAGGCCCGTAATCACGTCTACAGATGGGCGCTGCGTCGCCAGAATCAAGTGCAGGCCGGCCGCACGGGCTTTTTGCGCGATACGGGCGATCAGCTCTTCCACCTTCTTGCCGACCACCATCATCAGGTCGGCCAGCTCGTCGATGATGATGACGATCGTTGGCAGTTTTTCCAGCGGCTCCGGCGAGTCAGGGGTGATCGAGAACGGATTCGGGATCTTTTCTTCGCGCTTGTCCGCCTCGGCAATCTTGGCGTTGTAGCCGGCCAGGTTACGCACGCCCAGCTTGGACATCAGCTTGTAGCGGCGCTCCATCTCATTCACCGCCCAGTTCAGGGCGTGGCCGGCCTGGCGCATGTCGGTCACCACTGGCGCCAGCAGGTGCGGAATGCCTTCATACACCGACATTTCCAGCATCTTCGGATCGATCAGGATCATGCGCACATCATGCGGGTCGGCCTTGTACAGCAGCGACAGGATGGTGGCATTAATGCCAACGGACTTACCGGAACCGGTAGTACCCGCCACCAGCAGGTGCGGCATCTTGGCCAGGTCGGCTACCACCGGCTTGCCGGCGATATCCTTGCCCAGCGCCACGGTCAGCGGCGAGTGGTTGTCGTTATAGACCTTGGAGCCGAGGATCTCGGTCAGGCGCACGATCTGGCGCTTGGGATTCGGCAGCTCCAGCGCCATGTAGTTCTTGCCGGGGATGGTTTCCACCACGCGGATCGAAGTCAGCGACAGCGAACGCGCCAGGTCGCGCGCCAGGTTGACGATCTGGCTGCCCTTCACGCCGGTGGCCGGCTCGATTTCGTAGCGGGTCACGACCGGGCCCGGATAAGCAGCGACCACCTTGGCCTCCACGCCAAAGTCGGACAGCTTTTTCTCGATCAGGCGGCTGGTGAATTCCAGCGTTTCCACCGCCACGGTTTCCTGCTGCGGCGGCGCATCGTCCAGCAGCGACAACGGCGGCAGCGTGGTGTTCTCGATTTCCTGGAACAGTGTGCCCTGCTTCTCCTTGATCACGCGCTCGGACTGCACCACCTGGGTGATCTGCGGTTCGATCTTGACGATAGGCGCAGGCGGCGCATCCGGCGGCAGGTCGGCCGGCTTCGGATGCTTCTCCTCGTGCTTGACGCGCTCCTTGACCACCTTCTCCTCGCGCTTGACCACGGCCACGTCGCCGTGGCGGCGGTCTTCGCGCACCTCCATGCGGGCACGGAACCAGTCCACGGTCATCTCGATCGCGCCGCCGATCCGTTCGGCCACGGCCAGCCAGGAGACGTGGAAATACAGGCTGAAACCGGTGGCAAACAGCAGCAGGAGCAGCAAGGTGCCCGGCGTGAAGCCCAGCGCCACATGGGCGAAATGGCCGATGTAATTGCCCAGGATGCCGCCCGGGGCCAGCGGCAGCTGTACTTTCAGCGAATGCAGGCGCAGGAATTCCAGCCCCATGCTGCCGATCAGCAGGGCGAAGAAACCGATGAAGCGGATCAGGCCTTCATGCTGGTGCGGAACATCCTCTTCCTTATCCAGCAGCCATTTATTGGTCAGGCGGCGATAGCCGCGCCAGACGTAATGCAGCAGGAATATGCACCACCACCAGGCCGAAAAACCGAAGATATATAACAGCACGTCGGACAGTTTGGCGCCGACCGCGCCGCCCAGGTTGTGCAGGCGGGCGACGTCATTGCTGTGCGACCAGCCGGGATCTGCGCGATCGAAGCTGGCCAGTATCAGCACCAGGTACAGCCACACCCCAGCCAGCGCAAACCAGCGCGCCTCCGACAGCAGGCGGATCAACCGGTTGGGCACCGGTGGCCGTTCAATCGTCTTGCGAACGTTGCCAGAAGTCGATCCTTGACTCTTTTTACTCATTGCTTGGGGGCAAAAATTCCATAATTGCGCTTATTCTAAGGCATATCAAGCCAAACCGGCCCCACGGTACATGTGAAATGCACGCTTCGCATATAATTTCGGTTTGCTTGGGGCTGGACTTGTCGCATTCCTGTCCGCCTCCATATACCAGACACTCCAACTAGGTAAAGAATCCGCATATGACTACTACCAAACACGCCAAAGTCCTGATTCTCGGCTCCGGTCCTGCAGGCTACAGCGCCGCCATTTACGCTGCGCGCGCCAACCTGAACCCGATGCTGGTGACCGGCGTCGAGCAAGGCGGCCAGCTGATGACCACCACCGACGTGGAAAACTGGCCGGCCGACCCGATGGGCGTACAGGGTCCGGACCTGATGCAGCGCTTCCTGCAGCACGCCGAGCGCTTCAAGACCGAAATCGTGTTTGACCACATCCACACCACGCACCTGAACGAAAAACCGATCCGCCTGATCGGCGACAGCAACACCTACACCTGCGACACCCTGATCATCGCCACCGGCGCCTCGGCCCAGTACCTGGGCCTGCCGACCGAGCAGGAATTCATGGGCCGCGGCGTGTCCGCCTGCGCCACCTGCGACGGCTTCTTCTACCGTGGCCAGGAAGTGGCCGTGGTTGGCGGCGGCAATACCGCTGTTGAAGAAGCGCTGTACCTGTCGAACATCGCCACCAAGGTCACCCTGGTGCACCGCCGCGACAAGTTCCGCGCCGAGCCTATCCTGGTGGACCGCCTGATGGCCAAGGTCGCCGAAGGCAAGATCGAACTGAAACTGAACTCCACCCTGCACGAAGTGAAGGGCGACCAGTCCGGCGTCAACGCCATCACCGTCAAGCACAATGACGGCGGCCTGACCGACGTGGCGGTGCACGGCCTGTTCATCGCCATCGGCCACAAGCCGAACACCGGCATCTTCGAAGGCCAGCTCGAAATGAAGGATGGCTATATCAAGACCCGCACCGGCACCGAAGGCATGGCCACCGCCACCTCCGTGCCAGGCGTGTTCGCTGCCGGCGACGTGCAGGACCACATCTACCGCCAGGCCATCACCTCGGCCGGCACCGGCTGCATGGCCGCACTGGACGCGCAACGCTACCTGGAAGCGCAAGAGTGAAAAGTTTCGCCGACCTGAAGGGGCTGGGCAAACAGCTCAAGGAACAGCAAGAGCAGCGTGAGGCTGAGGAAAAGGAGCGCGCCCGGCAAGCCAAGGCCGCTGCCGCCGCTGCCAACGTGTTCCAGTCCTCCATGGCCGGCGTGCAGAAAATGAAACCGTCCGACCGCTACGTGCCGCCGCCTGCCAAGGGCGCGGCCGCAGCGGGCCGCCCTGCCCCATCCGGCCCGCGCAAGCCGCAAACGGCCGAGGAACAGGCGGCGGACGATGCAGCCGTGCTGCGTGAGTCGATGCTGTCGGATATGTTCGACGTCGACCATTACATGGAAGAAGACCCTGCGCTGAACTACAGCGCGCCCGGCATCGGCCCGGACGTGATGAAAAAGATGCGCAAGGGCCACTGGCCGGTCCAGGATGAACTGGACCTGCATGGCAAGCGCCGCGACGAGGCGCGCCAGGCGGTGGACGACTTTCTGCTCAAAGCCAGGCGCCGCAACTACCGCTGCGTGTGCGTGATCTACGGCCGCGGCTTCGGTTCGCGCGGCGGCGAGCCGGTGCTGAAATCCATGGTCCACTCCTGGCTGGTGCAGACCGACGGCGTGATCGCCTTCTGCCAGGCCCGCGCCGAAGAAGGCGGCGAAGGCGCCATCATGGTGCTGCTGCGTTCCGCCCTCGCACCCCAGCGCTGATTAGCCCCTGCTTGCAGGTTTTGCTATCAGGATGCTAATCTGCGCCTCATGAAAATTGTCCCCGCCGTTTCCCTGATCACCATCATTGAGGTCGTAGCAATCCTGGTCGGGGCCTTCTCAGGATTTATTGAAGCACGCCGCAAGCGCATGGACATCGTCGGCGTCTTTATCGTCGCCTTCATCACCGCCTTCGGCGGCGGTACCGTGCGCGACATCCTGCTCGACAAGCGCCCGCTGTTCTGGGTGGCGCACCAGGAATATACGATCCTGCTGTTCGTCGTGGCCCTGCTGGCCGCGCCCTTCTTCAAGCATATCCGCCACATCGTTTCCGAACGCCTGATCGTGATCGCCGACGCGGTCGGCCTTGGCCTGTTCGCCGTGGCCAGCGTGGCGCAGGCACTGGCGGCGGACATGCCGATCTTCGTGGCGGTGATGATGGGTGTGGTGACGGGTATTTTCGGCGGCGTGCTGCGCGACATTATCTGTAACGAGGTGCCGATGGTGTTCCGCGACGGGAAACCATATGCGATCTGCGCCTTCTTCGGCTGCTGGTTCTACATCGCGCTGCAATACACCCAGGTCTCGGACGACGTGGCCCTGTGGTCCAGCGCCGGCCTGATCACCGTGATGCGCCTGCTGGCCTGGCGCTTCGACCTCAAGATCAGCCGCCCTTAGGGCTATCGCTAATTAACTTTCAATTGGAAAGTTAAAATTTACCACAAGGCAACAGCTGATACAATAGCGCAACTTTTTAAATTGCGCCTGCCTGTCCGTGTTTACCTTTGATGTCGCTACTGCAACTAGCCTGGTCGGCTTCCTGTCGATCCTGATTGCCTGCGCCTTCAGGGGCTTGCACGGGCGCTCCCTGGCTGGCACGCCCGGCGGGCAATGGGCCATGTCGGCCTTGACCGGCGGTGCGGCAGCGCTGCTCGTTGCCAATTCTGCCACGCTCCCCGACTACATCGGAACCATCGCCGATAACACGCTTTCCGTCGTCAGCCTGGTTTTCATCCATCGCGGCACGGCGATGCTGGTTGGGGCTCGCTACAACGACCGTTATTACGCCCTGTGTGTCGGCGCCGCAATCGCCGGCTTCGCCTGGTTCAGTTATGGCCACCCCAGCGTGCAGGCCCGCATCGAACTGGTTTCAGCTTATCGCGCCGCCTTTTACTGCGCCACCTTGCTGATGCTGGCCAAGCGCCCCGGCCTGCCCGCTGGCACGCGCTACCTGGTCGACATCCTGGCGCTGGCTGCCACCTGGAGCGTGGTGCGGCTTGGCGCAGCGGTGTTTTCGACAGGCCATGTCGACACCTTCCTGGAAGGCGGCTCCTCGTTTGCCGTCATGGTTTCCGTGAGCGGCATCCTGCATGTGCTGGTCAATGCCTTCCAGTTCCGGCTGGAGAGCGAAAAGATTCGCGACGAGCTGGCTGCCCGCGCCGCACAGCTGCAGGAAAAGCGCGACATGCTGAAGGCCGTGGTAGCCGAACGCACCGCGGAGCTGACCAGGCAAGCCACCACCGACAGCATGACCGGCATCGCCAACCGCCGCCACTTCATGGAGCGCGGCAACCACGAAATCGAACGCGCCCGCCGCTACCACCTGCCGCTGACGCTCCTGCTGCTGGACATCGACCACTTCAAGCGGATCAACGACCGTTTCGGCCACCCCGCAGGCGACAAGCTGCTGCAAGTGATTGCCCAGGCCTGCCAATCGAATGCCCGCAACGTGGACCTGCCAGGCCGCCTGGGCGGCGAAGAATTTGCCTTGCTGATGCCTGAAACCAGTGCCATTGCAGCCCGCCTGGCAGCCGAGCGGCTACGGCGCGCCATCACCGCCATCCCGCCCGCGCTCTCCGGCGTTCCGCACCAGGTCACGGCCAGCTTCGGCATCGCCGCGCTCAACTCGCATGACACGTCGATGGAGAGCCTGATGGCGCGCGCCGACACCGCGCTGTACCGCGCCAAGAACGGCGGCCGCAACCGCGTGGAGGCAGCTTGAATACCCTGCACCTCGGCACTTGCGACCTGACCCTCGGCATCGCCTGCCTGGCGATCGGCATCGCCTTCATCGGCCTGCACGCAGTTCGTGGCGGGCGTTCGGCGGGCTCGAACTGGAGCCTGGCAGCGATATGCCAGGGCGTCGCCTGGATACTGGCCGGCATGCGCGGCGAATTGCCGGCAACGCTGACGTCCGTGCTGCCCGACGTGCTGATCGCAGCCAATGCCATGCTGTTGCTGCGTGGCGCAGCGCGCTACATGCAGGTTTCGCCGGCTTGGCTGCTCAAGCCACAGCCATGGTTGGGATTCCTTGTGGCGACCACCCTGCTCTTCGCCTTGGCCAGCCGTGCGGGCGATCACGCGCAAGTCATCGCCGGCGCGATGATCCGCATTCCCCTGCTGCTGGCAGGCATCGCATTCCTGTCCCGCCACGCACCAGGCAATGGCCGCGCCATCTTGTGCGCATTGTTCGGCATCGACGCTGCATGGCACTTGCTTGTCGCGGCAGCCGGTACGGCAGACATGGCCGCGATCGGCATACTGCTGCGCGGCGCGCTCACCATCCTGGTCATCGCGGCCCAGTTCCGCACCGAGAGCGACAACGCGCGCACTTCGCTGCAGGCCCTGGCCGAAGCACTGGAAGTGGAAAGCCTGCAGCTGGAAAAAACGATCGACGACCGCAACCGGGAACTGCAGGAGATCGCGACCACCGACTTCCTGACCGGCATCGCCAACCGCCGCCAGTTCATGGCGCGCACCGAAATGGAAATTGAACGCTCGCGGCGCTATGGGCACAAGCTCTCGCTGCTGATGATCGATATCGACCACTTCAAAACGATCAACGACAGCTTTGGGCACCCGACCGGCGACCGGGCGATCATCGCCATCGGCCGCCATTGCGCCACCGCCTGCAGGCGCAGCGACCTGGCCGCGCGCCTGGGCGGCGAGGAATTTGCCATCCTGCTGCCTTCAACGGGAATCAATGAAGCCCAAATCGTTGCGGAGCGCCTGCGGGCAGGCACCCAAGCGCTGAAAGTGCAGCATGACGGCCAGGCCGTGCCGCTCAAGCTGAGCATCGGCATTGCCTGCCTGGAGGCGAGAGATACCGGGCCGGACACGCTATTGGCACGCGCCGACCAGGCCTTGTATGCGGCCAAGAATGCAGGCCGCGACTGCGTCCGCTACGCCTGATCAGACCGCATCGGGACCGGTCTCGCCGGTACGGATACGGATCACCTGCTCGATGTTTTGAACGAAGATCTTGCCGTCACCGATCTTGCCGGTGCGCGCCGCCTTGATGATCGCATCGACAGCGGTATCGACCACGCTGTCGTCCACTACCACCTCCACCTTCACCTTCGGCAGGAAGTCAACCACGTATTCGGCGCCGCGATACAGCTCGGTATGGCCCTTCTGGCGGCCAAAGCCTTTCACCTCGGTCACGGTCAGGCCGGTCACGTTCACCTCGGCCAGCGATTCGCGTACTTCGTCCAGCTTGAATGGCTTGATGATGGCGGTAATTTGCTTCATTGCGTTCTCCTTATAGTGGTTTAAGCGTCAGGCACGGTCTTCAGGTTTTCCAGCCAGGCTGCTGCTTCCGAATCGCTCGGCGCGCGCCAGTCGCCGCGCGGCGACAGCGAACCGCCGGAGCCGACTTTCGGCGCATTCGGCACGCAGGTACGCTTGAACTGGGAAGTCTGGAAGAAGCGCTTGAGGAAGATGCCCAGATTGTGTTTGATGTCTTTCAGTTCGTACTGGTTGCGCACGACGTGCTCGTCTTCCGGCCATTGTCCCACGTCGCGGTCGCGCCAGGCATGGTGCGCCAGGAAGGCCACCTTGGCCGGGGCGAAACCGAAGCGCAGCGTGTAGTACAGGTTGAAGTCCTGCAGCTCGTACGGACCGATAAAGTCCTGCGTCACCTGCGCCGGCGCCGTGTCGCCCGACTTGCCCGGCACCAGTTCGGGGCTGATTTCGGTGTTCACCACGGCCAGCAGCACGCTCGAATTGACGTCGCCGAACTGCTTGCTCTCGGCCACCCAGCGCACCAGGTGCGTAATCAGCGTTTTCGGCACGCTGGCGTTCACGTTGTAGTGCGACATATGGTCGCCTACGCCGTAAGTACACCAGCCAAGCGCCAGCTCGCTCAGGTCGCCGGTACCGATTACGATCCCGTTGTGGTGGTTCGCCATGCGGAACAGGTGGTTGGTGCGTTCGCCCGCCTGCACGTTCTCAAAGGTGATGTCGTATTGTTCCTTGCCCTCGCTGTAAGGGTGGCCAAGGTCCTTCAGCATCTGGATGCAGCTTGGGCGGATATCAACCTCCATCGCCGTGCAGCCGACGAACTGCATCAGCGCCCGCGCCTGGTCTAGCGTGCGGCTGCTGGTAGCGAAGCCCGGCATGGTTGCTGCGATGATATTGGTGCGCGGCAGGCCCAGATGGTCCATGGCCTTGGCGCATACCAGCAGCGCATGGGTCGAGTCCAGCCCGCCCGACACGCCGATCACGACCTTCTTGATGCCCGACGAGGACAAGCGCTGCACCAGCGCGCTGACCTGGATGTGATAGACCTCGTTGCAGCGCTTGTCGCGCAATTGCGGGTTGGACGGCACGTAAGGGAAACGCGCCACATTGCGTTCCAGCGGCAGCACTCGATGCGACGGCAATTCAACCGGGAAGCGTGCGGTACGGAACTGCGCCACTTCAGCCTTGTGGCGGCGGCTCGAATGGCCGAAAGTCGTGGTGCGCATACGCTCGCGCGACAGGCGTTCCAGGTCGACGTCAGCAAAGATGATGTGCGACTCTTCCGCAAAGCGCTCCGACTCCGCCAGCATTTCGCCATTTTCGTAAATGAGGGCCTGGCCATCCCAGGCCAGGTCCGTGGTCGACTCGCCGCGGCCGGCCGAGGAGTACAGGTAAGCCGCGATGCAGCGCGCCGACTGCTGGCCGACCAGCTGGCGGCGGTAATCGGCCTTGCCGACCAGGATATTCGAAGCCGACAGGTTGACCAGCACCGTCGCCCCGGCCAGCGCAGCAAAGGAAGACGGCGGGATCGGCACCCAGACGTCCTCGCAAATTTCGATATGGAATTTGAACAGCGGCAGGTTCTCCAGCTCGAACAGCTGGTTTGCGCCGAACGGCACCTGCTGGCCGAGCAGCGAGATTTCGGTGGAAAACGCCTCATCAGCCGCGCTGAACTGGCGCGCCTCATAAAACTCGCCATAGTTCGGCAGATAGGATTTCGGCACCACGCCGCGAATCACCCCGCCCGACACCACGATTGCGCAATTGAACAACTGATGATCGACAC
Source organism: Pseudoduganella sp. (assembly GCA_039593775.1). Lineage (GTDB taxonomy): Bacteria > Pseudomonadota > Gammaproteobacteria > Burkholderiales > Burkholderiaceae_D > Rugamonas. The sequence continues at coordinate 1,262 of JBCNOP010000136.1, read as the reverse complement.
GCAGCGGCGCCCCCACGACCATCGCCGCCGGAATGCGGCGCGAAGCCTCGACAACGGACTGCAAGGCCTGCAGCACGCCATCCAGCAGCGCACGCTGGTGGAACAAGTCATCGCAGGAATAAGCCGACAACCCCAGTTCAGGGAACGCCACCAGCACAGCCCCCTTTGCCGCAGCCGCCTCCGCCAATTCAATCGTCTGCGCCGCATTAAACAGCGGATCAGCCACCCGGCAGCGCGGCACGCCAACCGCCACACGGGCAAAATCATGGTTGTACAAATTATGGAAGGAATGCGACATAGCTCAGCAAGGCAAAGGTGATGGCGAAGATTTTAACATTGCCCCCGCCTCCCCGTACGGCCGAGCCCGTGTCCCACCATGGGGTCACACCCGTTTCGGGACACGGACTCAGCCAGCCGACGCCCGAGTCCGTGTCCCATTTCGGGTGTGACCCCATGGTGGGACACGAACTGGGCCGTAATTGGCTAGAATGGCCGGATGAAATACCGTACCAGTGTCATTTCTTCGCTCTCCGACGTCGCACCTGCCGAATGGGATCGGCTGGCGGCTGGCAATCCCTTCCTGTCGCACGCCTTTCTGCACGCTTTGCATGAATCGGGCAGCGCATGTGCCGAAACAGGCTGGCAGCCGCAATTCCTCGCCGTATGGGAGGGTGAGAGCCTGGCTGCGGCCATGCCGCTCTACGTCAAATCCCACTCCTACGGCGAGTACGTTTTCGATTGGGCCTGGGCCGATGCCTATCACCGCAACGGTATCGAGTACTACCCCAAGCTGCTTTCCGCCATCCCATTCACGCCGGTCACCGGCCCGCGCCTGCTGGCGTGCGACGTCCACGCTCGCGCGGCCCTGCTGGCCTTCCTGTGCGAGCAGCAAAGCGTGGCCGGCATGTCCTCAACCCACATCCTCTATCCCCCAGAGGATGAGGCGGAACAGCTGCGCGAGGCTGGCTTCATGCTTCGCACCGGCGTGCAATTCCACTGGCTGAACCAGGGCTACGAAAACTTCGACCAGTTCCTGGACACGCTGGAGCACAAGAAGCGCAAGAACATCCGCGCCGAACGCCGCAAGGTAAGGGACGCCGGTATCACCATGCGCCAGTTGCGCGGCCATGAAACAAGCGAGCAGGATTGGCGCTTCTTCCACCGCTGCTACAGCAATACCTACGCCGAGCACCGTTCTTCACCCTACCTGAACCTGGATTTCTGGCTGCGCCTGGCCCGCACCATGCCGCACAACCTGCTGC
>JBCNOP010000135.1:0-14399 GCA_039593775.1 Pseudoduganella sp. | reverse complement strand
CCTTGTTGCCGCATTACCGACAGCATCAGGTGCGTGCGCGTGCTGAATGCATAGTCGGCCTGGCCGTGCCACACACGGCTGCTGTCGTCCAATCCCAGATATACCCCACCGCCGCAATCCCAGGCGCCTGCTGCCTTCGATAACGTGAGGCTGGCATAGTGCTGCCTTGCGCCCAGGTTGGGCAGGCGGCTGGCCAGCGCTGCCAACACGTGCGGCGGCAGGTTCGATTGCGCTTGCTGGTGCAGGGCTTCATATTTTCGGTCCGCCATGCCCTGGCCGTTGTAGGCGTATTCCAGCTGCAGCTTGGGTAGCGAGGGTGGCGTCACGACTATGCCTGCGGTAGCGCGGGTGTAGCGTGCGGCGCCAAACGCACGGTAGGCGGAGGCGTACCACGATAGCGCATCGGCTGGCGCCGCGCTAAGGGTGGCGCCGACACCGGCGTGTTCGCCGTGCGCGCGGCGCAGCACCATGCCCGCACTGATGGCGTCGAATTCGTAGCCGAACTTGAGAATCGATTGCACGCGGCCTCCTGCCTGCCGCGCGTGCAGGGCTGCCGCGCTGGCACGCGCGCCACTCCACGACAGGACCGCCATCGGGATGCCCTCCGAGTTGCCGAGCGTGTCCAGCGGGTCGCTCAGGTCCGTGCGCTTTTGCAGGAAGCCCAGCGGCTGGTTGATGTACGAGGGGTCGAGCGCGTACAAGCGTTTGCCGAGCGAGAGCGAAGCGCCTTCGCCGAGTTCGAACACGCGGTTCAGCTCTTGCAGGATGGCCTTGCCGCGCGTGCCATCAACGTCTGCGTGCAAGGCTTCGGTGCGCACGCGCCAGGTGAACTCCTGCTGGCGTCCTTCGAACAGCGCGACCACACGCGTGCCGCTGCCTGCGATGCCGAGAAAGTTGCCGCGGTTAAGCGGCGTGTCCTGCAGGATGGTGCGTTCCTGTGCGCCCAGGACGAAACCGCCCGCCCAGTCGTCACCGGCCGCCGCATCGCCCGGCGTGGCGGCAGCGACGGCCGCCGCCAGCGGAAGGCATTGCAAACCCTTCATTGCTCCAGCGTGCGCGGGTTGAACATATTGGCGGGGAATTCAGCCGCCCTCACCTTCTCGAATACCACCCGCGTTTCCTCGTCCGGCCGCAGCGGGTCGGCGTAACGGGTGGTCGGCGGCAGCCCGCCCTTCGCGGCATCGAAGGTGGCGATTTTCAGCAGCTTGCCGCTGGCGACGTACAGCATCGCCTTGAGTGGCACGTAGCGCCCCTCCTGCCGCGCTGCCAGCAGAGTGATCTTCGAATAGGTGGCGGCTTCGTTGCGGCTGCGCAGTTCGAGCGCCACGCAGGATTTTGCGGGGCAGCCGTCGGTCTCCCCCTCCCGCACGACAGCATCGTAATCGTGGCTGAAGCGAATGCGCGACAGGTCGCCGATATTGGCTTTGCCCAGCAGGGTTTGCAAGGGCGTCAGGCGAATCGCGCGCCGCGTGCGCGGGGCGTAGAAAAACAGGCCGCTGTCGGTGGTCAGGAATTTCTGGCCGCGCTGGTCGACGCTGGTCGCCTCCACCAGCACCTGGTTGTAGTTGGCGCCGCGGATCACGTAAGTACCGGGTTCCTGGCCGTTGCCGGCCTCGATCCGCACGTTCGCTTCAAAGCTGTTGACCGGCATGCGGTACTGGTCCACCTGTTGCAGGATTTCGGAGGCGCTTGGCGCCGATGCTTGCGCTGCGCCGGCGGCCATCATCAGGATCAGGAATCGTTTCAGCATGGTCTAGTTGGAAGTCAGGATTGCCTTCACCGGCATGCGGCCGATGCGCCTGCTGGTCAGCCATGCTGCGGCCATGGCGAGCAGCGGCAGCGCCGCCACAATTGCGAGGCTTGGCTGGTAAAGCCACAGCAGGTGCAGCGGGACGCCAACGTTGCGGCCGGGCGGCGGGTCGAGTTCGATGCCGGCGGCGTTGATCGCCAGCGTGGCAAGCCATGCGGCGGTGCCGCCCGCCAGTGCGCCGAATGCCCCTTGCAGCAGGCCTTCGAACATGAACAGGCGGCGCACCATCGCTTGCGGGATGCCCATCGCGCGCAGCGTGCCGATTTCCTTGCCGCGTTCATAAATGGTGGCCAGCGTCATTGCCGCGACGCCAAGGAAGACTATCAGGCCAATGATCGCGCCGAACACAATGAACTGGTTGCGGAACAACGCCATCACTTGTGGGTATAGCGGCGCCAGGTCCTGCCAGCGCTGCAGGCGCACCCCGCTGCCAATCAGCTGCGCTATGTGGGCAGACTGCGCATCGGCGCTTGCGGTGTCCTGGTACAGGAGGGACAGGTGGGAGATCTTTGTCGTGCGCAGCAGTTCCTGTGCGGTTTCGATGGGAATCTGCAGCGTGTACAGGTCGCGCTCGGGGATGCCGGTAGCAACGATGCCTGCCACGTCAACGTCCATGGCGTTCACGCTGCCCTGTACCGTCGTGGTCATCAGCGTCAGCGACTGGCCGGGATGCACGGCAAGTCGCCGCGCCATTTCCTTGCCGACCAGGACCTGGTAGCGTCCTTCCTCACCCGAACGCAATGCCTCTCCCTGCGCCAGCACCTGGAAGGCGCCGTACGCCTGCCGCTCCCGCAGCGGGTCCACGCCCTGCGCTTCGAAGTTCAGCGTGCGCGGGCCGTTGGACACCAGGCCGCTGAATTGCAGGCGTGGCGCAATGCGGCGCACGCCATCCATCTTTGCCAGCAGCGCTTCTATGCGCGCGCGTTCGGGCGCATCCAGCCCGTACTGGAGTTGCTGCTCCGTGTAGCCGTCCACCGGCGGCACAGCGCCGATTTGCGCATGCCCAAGACCGCCGCGTATAGTGCTCTCGCGCAGCCCGTCCAGCGAGGCAGCAATGTAAGCGGCGAACAGCAGCAAGGCCAGCGTGCCGATGGCAATCGTGCCCCCGAGCAGCAGCGAACGGCGCCCGTTGCGCAGCACGTTGCGATGGGCCAGCACCAGCCATTGCATCATGCGGCCACCCTGCCGTCTTCGAGCCGCAGCACCTGGCCGGCCATGTCCATCACGCGCTGGTCGTGCGTGGCGATGATGAAGGTTGTGCCGAGGTCGTGATGCAGCCGGTCGACCAGTTCCAGCATCTGCTGCGCCGTCTTGCTATCCAGGTTTCCGGTAGGTTCGTCGGCAATCACCAGCTTGGGGCGGTTGACCAGGGCGCGTGCAATCGCGACGCGCTGCTGCTGGCCGCCGGACAGTTGCGCCGGAGTGTGGTCGAGGCGGTGCTCCATGCCGACCAGGGCCAGCGCTTCGCTTGCCGTCTTGCGCCGTTCGCGCTTGGGCAGTGCGCAAGTGGCCAGCGCAAGCTCCACGTTTTCCTGCGCAGTCAGGGTGCCGACCAGGTTGAAGTTCTGGAATACGAAACCGAGCTTGCGGTTGCGGAAGGTGTCCAGTTCATGCTCCGGCAAAGCGTCCAACGCAGCGCCGTCGAGATGAATGCTGCCGCTGTCCGGCTGCTCGAAGCGCGCCAGCATGCCGAGCAAAGTGCTCTTGCCGCTGCCGGATGGCCCGGCAATCGCTACCACCGCGGGCTGGCGCACCTGGAACGACACGCTATCCAGCGCGGCAATGCGTTCTTCGCCGCGCCGGTAATGCTTGCTGACTTGCCTGACGTCGACGATAGGCGCCATCAGTACACCATGTCCAGTGCGATGTCGTTGGCGCCGGCCTTGATGTCGATGCTCGCATCGTCAAAGGTCGGCGGTCCGTAGTGGCCACGCGCGTTGCGGGAAAAGCCCCAGCCTTCCTGTGGCATGCCGTTGGCTGACTTGTCCAGCCTTCCGTTAAGGTTTTCGTCGTGGTAGACCATGACTGCGTAGCTGCCAGGTGTCACGCCTGGGAACTTCAGCACATTGCCCGCGACGGCTGGCTGCACAGCGAAGTACTGGCAAGCCTTCAGGAAGGAGTTCCTGTTGCAGATGGCCCCCATCAATGCGCCCTTCTGCCCTGCGACGCCCTTCAGGGTAACGCTCACGGTTGCCGTGCCGGCATGCGCCGGCTGGCGGTCCCCGATGGCATAGGCTGCGGCCGCGCCGGCCAATGCCAGTGCCGCGCCGATCATCAGGATATTCGTCTTCTTCAATCGGGACTCCTTTCAATGCAGGTCGCGCGGCGTCCAGCCGAAGCGGCGCACCGCCAGCAAGAGACAGGCGCACATCATTGCGGCCAGTACGCCGATGCTGTAGGCCTCGCCCTGCCAGCTCATGCTGCCAGTCAGCGCGTGGCGGATGCTGGCCATCATTGCGTTAAGTGGCAAGTATTCGAGCGCGTCGCGCAGGAACGGCGGCAAGCCCCCCAACGGGATCATGAGGTTCCCCGAAAACAGCAGCGGAAAATACAGCAGGTTGCTCACCATGGTGACGCCGGCCACGCTGCGGCTGACGGCCGCCAGCAGCAATCCCAGCGCCAGGAAGGCCGCGCAGCCCAGGGCCAGCATGCCTCCCGCCGCTGCGATACCGGTTGCACCGGCCTCCAGCTTCACGCCGTAAACTGCCCAGGCGACGATGAACATGGCGGCACTGGCCAGCACGATAATGACGAGGCGCGACAGGCACCAGGCCAGCACGACGACGCCGGTCGGCATCGGGAACAGCTGGTACAGGCGGAACATGCCGCCTTCGCGCGCGGCGACCAGCGGTCCGGCGAAGCCCATCAAGCTGGTTGAGAGGATGACGAGGCCAGCCAGCCCGCTGACCAGGAACAGCCGGTAATCCAGCGCACTTGCTGCGGGCGTGGGCGGTGCGGGCAACACGACGCGCGGCGCGTCTTGCAGGCCGGCCAGGTTGTATCCGTCGCTGAAGCCGCGCAGCATGCCGTAGCTGGCTTCCAGCGTTGGGCCGGAAGTCAGCGTGGTGGCAAGTTTCATTTCGGTGCTTTGCCCTGCACGTACGGCTTCTGCAAAGCCTGCGGGGATCGTGAGCTCCAGGTCGGGCTTCACGTCGCGTGCGGGGGCGGTGACGCGGAATTCGACGCTATTTTGAAGGCGCAGGCCGCGTGCCAGTTCGTTTGCATAGCTTGCACTCTCGGTGCTGCGGTCCATATCGTGGATGACGAGCGTAACGGGGCCCAGTTTGGCCTCCTGGCCGAACAAGGCCATTTGCATCATCAGCATCAGCAAGGGGAAGGCGAAAGTCCAGAACAGGGCCAGCCGGCCGCGCAGGAATAGCGCCAGGTCGGCGCGCACCAGGTGCAGCAGGTTCTTCATGCGTTTTCACCTTTGGTCAGGTCTGCGAGGAAGTCTTCTATGGTTGACGCTTGCAGGCTGAAGGTCTCAATGCCATGCTGGTCGATGAAGCGGCGGAATCCCGCATCAAAGCCTTCTGCACCCTGGAGCTGCCAGCCTCCCTGGGTTGCTTCTGCGCGCAATAGCGCAGGCAAGCCGCGCATGGCTTGCTCTGCATCGTTCGCCAGCGCCTGGCCGATGCGAGCCTTGAAGCGGCCGACGCGGCGGGCCTGCAATTCTTCCAGCGTGCCGCTGTCGACCAGTTTCCCCTTTTCCATGCAGAGAATGCGGTCCATGCCGAGCAGGTCGGCGGGGATGTGGGAGATTTGCAGTACTGTCGCAGGCATGGCGGCCAGCAGGTCGCGCAACGCGCGGGCATGCCATTCGTCGAGGCCAAGCGAAGGTTCGTCGAGCAGTGCAATTTCCGGAATGTGGGCGAGCGCGAGCCACAGCATGACGCGCTGTTTCTGGCCGCGCGAGAGTTGTTGCCAGAGTTTGGTGCGCAGTTCTTCCATACCGAGGGCGCGGGTTACCGCTGGCTCGGTGCGGGCGTAGATCGTTTCGTGCATCGCCACAATTTCACTGACGCGCATTTGGCCTGGCAGGTCGGCGCTTTGCAGCAGGCCGCCTAATTGTTGTCTTACTTTGGCGTTGCGTGGATCGCCGATAGCCAGCTGGATCTTGCCGCTGTCGGGTGTGCGCAGGCCGAGCAAAGTCTCCAGCAGGATGGTTTTGCCGCTGCCATTGGGGCCGACTATGGCGACGCGCTCGCCTTTGCGGAGTGTTAGATCACCCGGATCAAGCGTGAAGCCGGATGGGAGGCGCAGCGCGATCCCGCACGCTTCCAGCACAACGGCGGCAGGTGTATCAGCGGGCTGCGCATCGGTGGGCTGGCTGTAGCCTGCGTGCGGCGGCGTCTGCGTTGCCGCGGAAGGCGCCGGCTCGGCTGCCGGCAGCGCGATTGCAATCGCTTCGTCGCCTGGAACGATGCCGTTATCGAGCAGCATTTCGCGCGCGTGGGCGCGGTACAGCGGGTGCTGCATCGCTTCGCGCAGCATGCCGGCGCCGCGGTCGCGGTCACCGCCATAATTCGGAGGGGCGTGCAGCAGCAGCGAGGCGTGGTGAATCAGCAGGTCCGGGTCGCCAGCGATCAGCTCCTGCGCCTTGCCGAAGGCGTGCAAGGCGTTCTGCCCTGCCGTCGCGACCTTGATGATGTTGGGCTGCGCCAGCAGGATGGCGAGGATGGCGCGTACGCCGCGCCATAACCATTGGCGGCCCGCGGGCAAGATGTCGGCAGCCTTGAGCAGGCCGTCGATACTGGCTTCCTGTTCGGCAGGCAGTTTGGCCCCACTGTGGACATGGAGCAGTGCCTGGTTCAGGCGGGCGCTCAGCAACGCGTCCAGCAAGGCGGGCTGGGTGAACACGGGCTCGCCTTCCAGCAGCGCAATGCCGGCCGTGAGATCTTCGGCGCGTTTGCTGCTCCAGGCGGCGAAGATGGTTTGCTGCACCTTCGCGATCAACGCGGCGTGACCTGCTTCGGCGCCAGCTTCGCGCGTTGGGGCGGGCGCATGCGCAGGAGCCAGGGGAATCGGTATGCCACTAGCCTGCCCCACAAGCTCCGCGATCTGTGCGTCAGTCGCGGCGCGCGAGACAGCGCGGAACAGGGAAACAATACCGCCAGCACCGCCGCGCGCATCGACTGCTTCGAGCAAGTCCGCACCCAGGCGGCACGCGGCGCGGTATGCGTCCAGGCCGGCTCCAGCCGAACTGCCGAACATGGCGTCGCCATCGCGCGACAGCATCCCCCGCAGGGACGGCGCAATCTCCGGCCGCTGCGGCAATGCCGTAGCGCCACCGAAGCGATTGGCGAACAATTGCGCCAGCCCCTCGTCGAGCAGGCGTACGCCGCACGTCAGGAAGCAATGCGCAACCTCGTGGAACACGACTGCGCGCAGCCCGTCGGAATAGCCCTCCGAAAGCGTGGACAGCCGCACCATGGCCAACCCCGGCAGGCTTTCCATCGTCAAATGCATATCGCGCTCGGACGGCACACACTGCAGGAGAATGCAAGGAGGCGGCAAGCCCAGGAAGGCAGCGCCGGCGGCAACCGCCTCGTCGAAATTGCGCAATAGCGCAGCTGGCGGCTCGTGGGCGCCGAGGACGTAGACGCTGCCGCAAGCACGCCATGCCCGCCGTCCGGCCAGCATGTCCTGCAGGATCGGATAGGCGTGAAAGCGTCCACGCAGCGCGAACAGGCGGTCCAGCGCCTGCACCGCGCCATCGCTGTCGCCGGCCGCGGCCAGGCGCAGCACGGCACCCGCCGCATCGCGCAGCCACAACTCGCTATCCTGCCAGCCCGGCGCGTCGTTCATTCGTCCTCGCTGGCGGCAGGTGCTGGTGGCGCTTCGCGGCCCAGCAGCATGACGGAAGCCACAGTCTCCGTCACGCCATCGATATCGAGCAAGGCGGCCAATTCGTCATCGTAGTACGCGCCATAAACGAGCGAGCCAAGCCCCAGGCCTTGTGCGGCCAGGCACAGGTTCTGCGAAGCGTGGCCAGCCTCCAGCAGCGACATGCGGTAGCCGCGCGCGCCATACTTGGCCGTCGCGCGCTGCGGCACGCTGGTCATCACGCACACCACCGGCGCCTTCACGCCCGACTCGCCCGATTTCACTTCGGCGCTGCCGAACGCATCGCCCTGCTGTGGCTTCAGCACCCGCAGCAAATGGTTGCGGGCATCGTAATGCGCGATGCAAGGCTCGATACCTTCAACGTCATTGAGGAAGAAATAGAACTCGGTCGGGTACAGCCCGCCCGGCGAGGGGTAGGAGCGGAACGCCAGCTTCACGTGCGGAGCAATATCGCTCTTCGCCATGCGGCGCACGCGCAGCGCATGATGCAGCAAGCTGGAAAGCTCCTGCAGCGTGATGGCGCCGGCAAAGGCGCGTGCGCTCTTGCGCAGCTCCAGCGCCTGCGCCAGTTCACCCAGCGCCAGCAGCGGTTCGGGCAGCTCGATCGCGGGGCAGGACGGATAAGCGTTGTAGCCGGCTGCGCCGCGCGCAATATAGGCCGGATGGCGCAGGAAGCGCACGATGTTCTTCACCTGCCCCATCAGCGTGGCACGGTGGAACTTGGTCTGCTCGTGCAGGATTTCGGCCGGATCATCGATATCGAACTGGCCCGCCATGGCCTGCGGCGGCAGCAATTCCTGGAGAGTCTTGTTCATGGGAAGGGATGCGGATCGAGGTTAGGTTCAGGCACGCCGGGCATGCCCCAGTACGCGGCGATGGCGCGCAAACGGCGCTCATCGCGGCTCACCAGGCCGTCGCCGAACAGCAGCGGGTGCAGGCCGGGAATGAACGCTCTCAGCACGCAGAAGCCCAGGCTCGCCACGTCGGCGGACGTCACGTCCACCGCCAGCGCACGCAAGCCCATGACCTTCAGGCGCGCCAGCAGGTCGCCCATGCCGGACAGCTGGCGCAGCGAAGGATCGTCGGAAGAAACCGCGGCCCCATTGGTGAACAGGAAGTCCATCGCCCCCTGGCGCGCACGGTCCAGGAAGTAGGCGAAGTGGTCGCCCGGATTGCGGATCGCGCTCTGCTCCGGCAACGGCGTGCCGGCCGCCAGGATCGAGCTGCCCCACACATAGCCGTGGAAAGCTTCAACCACTGCCTTGTTGATGGCCGTCGCCACGTCGAGATGGGCACTGGCGCCGAGCGACATGGTGCCGTCGTTGCGGCTACGCGCCAGGCACAGCACGACCGGCATGCCGACGTCGGTGGTGATATCCCACAGGTGCACGTCCAGGCTTGGATGCGCCAGCTGGCGCCGCACGCCCGGCAGCAAGCGCTCCATGGTGGGCGGCGCTACCACCAGCTTGCGCGGTGCGTATTTCATCTGCCACATGGCGGCGAAGGCATCGCGCTCGATCACTTCAGCCAGGCCGCTAAGCAGCGCCCTGCCCTCGTCCATGCCCGTCGCCAGGCCGGTGGAGGAAGACTGCATCACGATCTCACGCTTGTCCTTGACCTGCATGCCGAGGTAGACCATCTGCGCCGGCACATAGGCTTCGCGTGCCGGGTCCATCAAGTCGGCTGCCGGTGCCCAGGCGCGCACCACGGTGGTGTCGTCGGCTGCAAACTCGAAGCCTTCGCCATATTGTTCGGGTGCGAACAGCACGAACTGGCCCGGGCCGACCGCAGCTTCGCCCAGCGCATCCTGCGAGGAATACAGCAGCTGGTCATCGAAATGCGCAGCGGCCGCATAGCGCTCCACGGCTTCGCCGAACGCCGCCCACATGGCGGAAGTCCTGTCGAAGGCGGCACCGGAACCGGCCAGGCTGGCGCGGTCGGTATTCGGGTTATTGGCTTTGCCGCGCGCCGGGTCGATCATCATGCTCTTGATGTCCACCATCAGGGCATTGAAGACGAACAGGCCGCGCGCATCGGGGTGCTCGGTTTCTTCCAGCAGCGACGTGATGATGCCGTGGCGGCGGTGCACCAGGGCGTCGTGAACCAGGGCCAGCTGGCCCGCATCGGACAAGCGCTCCATGGCTCAGGCCCTGCGGCGCAACAGCGCCTGCTGGAACACGCTGCCCACCGGGCGCTCGGTGCTGGCAGTGCCGCACACCTGGCAACGCGGCAGGCGCAGCACGCGCGAACGCACGATCTCGCCGCTCGCGCTGTCGATTTCGCTGAACACGCTTTGCTGCAAGCCTTCCAGCGTGCCGGCCAGGAATTGCAGCGCCACGCGCGAAGCTTCCGCCACGCCGAACTGCACGGCGAGCCGGCTGGGCAGCGCGTGATACAGGATGTTCTCGGACTGGCTGCGCATATCGAATTCGGCCACGAACTTGCGGGTCGAGCGCACGCGGTGGAAATAGCATTCGTAGCAGCCCGTCGCCTTTGGCAGCACCAGCGGACCGCAATGCACGGTATTCCAGTCGATGCCGACGAACAGCGCCGGCCAGCCGGCGGCAACTGCCTTGGCGTTCATGGCGCGGAACAGCGCGATGTCGTCGAAGTCGGATGCCACCAGCAGCAGCGCGCGGCGTTCGCCCTTGTCCGGCAAGGGACCATCGCGCAATACACGCTCGACGCGCACACCAAGTTCGGTCAGCGAAGCAGCCAGCGCATCGGCGCAGGAACCGGTGCCGGCCAGCGCCAGCACCCAGTTCGACTTGTCGTACTGCGGGCGTTGCGCCGGGCCAGACATGCCATCCTGCTCGCGGCGGTGCTGCAGGTGGTGGAAGGTCGCATCGCCGCCAGCGCGGCCATTTTGCTTGAGCAGCACACGTGCTTCGACCAGGGCATTGACCGCCGCTTCCACCGCTTCAGGCGGGAAGCTCTCGGCGCGGTCGTCGAGCAGTTGTTTCAGCGTTACGCCGTTGGCGGCATCGGCCAGGATGCTTTTCAGGATGCCAACCCGGTCTTCCACCGTAAAGCGGCGGCCCACGACGGAAATGGCAATCTTGTCTTCGCCCAGCGTGGTCACTTCGGCCAGCGGCGAGATGTACAGGGACTCACTCATTCTCTCAACCCATCACAGAAAAAAGGCATGGCACCGGCGACGGTGCACGAGGCAACGGCGCCGGTGTCCGGACTTAACCGATTAGCAGCAGCAAGAGCAGGAGCAGGTGCAGCAGGAGACGCTCACGTCGGCCAGGGCGCCGCTCATGTCGTCCATCAGGTATTCCGGCTCGGTGGAGTCGGTGATCTGGATGTGGGTGGTTTCAATCAGAATGGTCATTTCTCTGCTTCCTTTTGAGTTTTTAAGAGAATGGACGCGCCATATGCGAAACCAGCATATGCAAATGCGGAATCCGCATTGGGCACGACCGCTCAGGAAGGTAGCACGAAACTAAACTTCATCTAGTAGAAGAAACATTCCAAAAATATTAACGCTTTAGTTGCCAGCGAGCATCAAATGCGTGCCGCCGCCGAGGCGCAAATTGTCGCCGCGCCCAGCAAAATAGCGGGTTTCAAGGGCATCGCGCCCAAAATCTTGCACTGTGGAAAAACGTAAATCGCGCAGCCGCGCACAGAGTTCGGCGGGATCAAAAAACGACAGCCAGGGCTCGCCCTGTTCGGCATAGCGGCGGGCAAAATACTCGACGCCTGCCCTTTCCATCATGTCGAGCAGTTCCGGCTTGACCCCGTAATCGAAGACGATGCCGCTGCCGGGCGGCAGGCTGGCAACCAGGCGCAGCGTGTCGAAAATGGCTTGCTCGGTCAGGTACAGCGTGACGCCGAGCCAGGAAAAGAAGACCGGCTGGTCGAGGCGGCAGCCGGCTTCGCGCAGCGCCTCGGCCAGCGTATCGCGTTCGAAATCGACCGGCACGAAACGCAGGCTGTCCGGCACAGTAATGCTGCTGGCGGCCAGCAGCCTGCGCTTCCAGGCCTGCGTCGCGGGATGGTCGACCTCGAACACCTGCAGCGCCGCGTCATGCTGGCGGCGGCAGGCAAAGGTGTCGAGACCCGCGCCCAGCACCACGTATTGCCGCACGCCGGAAGCGGCCGCGCGCGCCAGTTCGTCTTCGGCAAAGCGGCTGCGCACGGCCATGGCGGCGCGCAGGATGCGGCTGAAACCGACGTCATAGACGCGCGCATTGGACTGCACCTGCACGCAGTCTTCCGGCCCCAATACCGGCAGCGCCAGCGGGTCGTCGAAAATGGCGGGAGTGTCCAGCAACTGGTGGGCGGCACGCAGGCGCGCCACCATCAGCGCGCTGCGGCTAGGCTGGCCTTCGCTGAGCAGATGGCTGGACATGGGCGCTTACATGCCCTGCGCTTCGATGTCGGCCAGGGACTCGCGGCCTTTTTCGGTGATGGCGAAACCGTCTTCCGTCGCCACGATGTGCGACTTCTTGCCAAGGAACATAGCCACGTCCTTGTCCGCCACCGCCCCCGGCGCTTCGGCCAGCGCACGCAGCGCCATCACGCAGCGGCGCAGGAACAGCTGCTGGCGGCCGGCATCGGTCAGGATGATGGCGCCGCTTCGCTCGAATTTGATGAACTTGATGCCGGACAGGCGTTTGCTGTTGCGGCCGACGCAAGCGCTCGGCTTGCCCTTGATGCCGCGGGCAATCTCTTCCAGCGCGTTGAATTCGTCGGTGCTCAGTTTTTCGTTTTTCATTGCTCGTATTCCATGATGGTGCCTTTGCAACCCATCATGGTACGCGCCCGCACCGGACGCGGCAAGCTTACTTGAGCGCGCGTAGCGCCAGCCATACCAGCGCAATCCCTGTCACCGCCCCCGCACACATCAGCGCCTGGACACGGCGGCTGTGCAGGTCAATACGGCGTTTGAGGTAGATCTTGTTGTGCAAGGAATTGCCCATCGCGGCCTCCGACGAAGAAAAAACGTGTGTCGATGACTTATTATAGATAGTGGATCATGACCCGCTCGTGACAGCGCAAAATTTATTCACCTCGTACAACACTTGTTTCCTTTTAGCAAGCAAGCGACAACGCGCGTCGGGCACTGGTAGCATCCGCAACAAGGAGGGTCCAGCATGGAACAGCCAGCAAAAGCGCAGCCTGAGAAAGGCCGCCACTTCATTGAGGAAGCCGACATCGGCAGCGGCGAGAAAACGCCGGGCGAACAGGATACCGACGAGCAGATTCGCCAGATTCCGCCCTTGCCCGAACCAGCCGTCAAGCCTTCATCGGCGGCGGCTTCGGCACCGGTTCCTGGATAGGCGGCTCGGCCGGTTGCGGCAGGTCGTCGGGCGGCGGATCTTTTTCCGGCTCAGGCGGCGGCGTTTCCGGGTCAGGTGTGATGTGCGCTCGCATGGGATTACTCCTCGATTAACATTGCCTGACAAAGCAGATCGGGCGCTTTCCCGATATATCAAGGGCCAGCCTGCGACAGGATTTCCTGGAACTGGTCAATACTGACAGGCTTGACCAGGTGATGGTGGAAACCGGCCTCGAAAGCTTGCTGGCGGTCTTTCTGCTGGCCCCAGCCGGTGACCGCCACCAGCACCGTATGGCGCAGCGCCGGCAAGCGCTTCAGCGCGCGCGCCAAATCGTAGCCATTTAATTCCGGCAAGCCGATATCAAGGAAGGCAAACTCGGGTGCGAATGCTTCGGCCACGGCCAGCGCCTGCTTGCCGTCGTGCGAAATATGCACCTGGTGGCCCATCGAGCGCAGCAAGCCGCCGATGCCGTTGACGAAATCCACGTTATCGTCCGCCAGCAGGATGCGGTGCAGGCGCGCATCGGCCGGCAGCGCTTCCGCCGCCGGTGCAGCAACGCTGGCATCGGCCAGCAGCGGCAGCGTGACCGTAAAAGTACTGCCCTGCCCTTCGCCTGCGCTGTCGGCCCGGATGCTGCCGCCGTGCAGTTCCACCAGCTTGCGTGCCAGCGACAGGCCGACACCCAGGCCCGCCGTGCTGCGCTCGAGCGAGGAATCGGCCTGGATGAACATTTCGAAGATATCGTGCAGCAGCGCCGGTGCGATGCCGATGCCGTTGTCGCGCACGCGCAGCTCGACTTGCGCCGCCTGTACCTCTGCCTCGAGCGCGATGCTGCCGCCGCGCGCGGTGTATTTGGCGGCGTTGTGCAACAGGTTGGAAATCACCTGCGCCAGGCGCGTCGCATCGCCCACCAGGTAGACCGCCTGGTCCGGCACCTGCACATGCAGCGTATGGCCTTGCGAAGCGATGAAAGGCCGCGCCAATTCCAGCGCATCGTTGATCACGTCCTGCAGCATGAGCTGCTCGCGGCGGATGGTCAGCTTGCCGGTGTTGATGCGCGAGACGTCCAGCAAGTCGTCCACCAGCCGCACCATCTGCTTCAACTGGCGCTCCATGATGGAACGGGCGCGGTCGCAAGCGACCTGGTCGCTGGCATTGATGCGCATGATGTCAAGGCCAGTGCGGATCGGCGCCAGCGGGTTGCGCAGCTCGTGCGCCAGCGTGGCGAGGAATTCGTCCTTGCGGCGGTCGGCCAGCAGCAGCGCACGCTCGGCGCCCTGGCGCACGGTCATCTCGTGTTCCAGCGTGCGGTTGGCGTCCTGCAGCGCGTTGGCGCGGCGCGCGATCTCGGCCAGCATGTCGTTGAAGGCATCGATCAGGGTGCCGATCTCGCCAGTCGCACGCTCGCTGACCCGCAACGAAAAATCCCGCCGCAGCATCACGGCGCGCGCCAC
>JBCNOP010000134.1:0-14405 GCA_039593775.1 Pseudoduganella sp. | reverse complement strand
GACACTGGGATGCCCAGGGCCGACTGCACGATGCCGGAGTAGAAGTCCACGTTCGGGTACAGCTTGCGGGACACGAAGTATTCGTCGTTCAGCGCAATCTTTTCCAGTTC
Source organism: Pseudoduganella sp. (assembly GCA_039593775.1). Classification (GTDB taxonomy): domain Bacteria; phylum Pseudomonadota; class Gammaproteobacteria; order Burkholderiales; family Burkholderiaceae_D; genus Rugamonas. Next base: position 14,295 of record JBCNOP010000134.1, on the reverse strand, counting down.
CATGGCCAGCTTGAACAGCGGGTCGTCTTGCAGGCCCAGCTCTTGCAGCACTTCGTGGCAGGTTTCGCGCATCAGCTTCGCACGTGGGTCGAAGTTCTTGTACACGCGGTGACCGAAGCCCATCAGCTTGACGCCGGAATTCTTGTCTTTCACCTTGGCGATGAACTCAGGAATCTTGTCGACGGTGCCGATTTCTTTCAGCATGTTCAGTGCAGCTTCGTTCGCGCCGCCGTGGGCAGGACCCCACAGGCAAGCGATACCGGCTGCGATACAGGCGAACGGGTTGGCGCCAGAGGAGCCAGCCAGGCGCACGGTCGAGGTGGAAGCGTTCTGCTCGTGGTCTGCATGCAGGATCAGGATACGGTCCAGGGCGCGCACCAGCACGTCGTTGACCTTGTACTCTTCGCATGGGTTGCCGAACATCATGCGCATGAAGTTGGCGGAGTACGACAGGTCATTGCGTGGGTACACGAACGGCTGGCCGATCGAGTACTTGTATGCCATGGCGACCAGGGTCGGCAGCTTGGCGATCAGGCGGATTGCCGAGATTTCACGCTGCTTGGCATCGTTGATGTCCAGCGAGTCGTGGTAGAACGATGCCAGCGCGCCGACAGTGCCAACCAGCACAGACATCGGGTGCGCGTCGCGGCGGAAGCCGCGGAAGAAGAATTGCATCTGTTCGTGCACCATGGTGTGCTTGGTCACGGTGTCGACGAACTTCTGCTTGTCCACGGCGTTCGGCAATTCGCCGTTCAGCAGCAGGTAGCAGGTTTCCATGAAGTCGGCGTTCACGGCCAGTTGCTCGATCGGGTAGCCGCGGTATTGCAGCTCGCCCTTGTCACCGTCGATGTAGGTGATCGAGGAGTTGCACGACGCGGTCGACATGAAGCCTGGGTCGTAGGTGAATTTGCCGGTGGTGCCGTACAGCTTGCGGATGTCGATGACGTCCGGGCCCACGGTGCCCTTGTAGATCGGCATTTCTACCGATGGGCTGCCGTCCGAGAACGACAGTGTAGCTTTGGTATCAGAGATGTTCATGGACTCTTCCTTTGGGAGAGATGCAGCAAATAAAAAAACTTAACTCAGGCTTGGCGCAGGCGAGCCAGTAACGCATGGACATGCGGCAGGTCTATTTCGCCTTCCGGCTCCTTACGGGCCAAGACCAGATCCATCAGTGCATTGTCCGACAAATCGAGGAGCCGCGTGAACGCGTCCACTTCCTCGTCGGTCAATCCTTCCTCGTGCGCATCAAGGAAACGAGTCAGGATAATGTCGTTTTCCAGCAGGCCCCGGCGTGCGCGCCAGCGTAGGCGCGCACGGTTGGTCGGATCGGCCTGATGCGCTCGTTTTTCGAGTTCGGCCATTTCTTTAAATGGCGCGACGCACCATCAGTTCCTTGATCTTGCCGATCGCCTTGTTAGGGTTCAGGCCTTTCGGGCACACGTCGACGCAGTTCATGATCGAGTGGCAACGGAACAGACGGTATGGGTCTTCCAGGTTATCCAGGCGCTCGCCGGTGGCTTCGTCGCGCGAGTCGGCGATGAAGCGGTAGGCTTGCAGCAGGCCGGCTGGGCCGACGAACTTGTCCGGGTTCCACCAGAACGATGGGCAGGAAGTCGAGCAGCAGGCGCACAGGATGCACTCGTACAGGCCGTCCAGTTCTTCGCGTTCCGCAGGCGACTGCAGGCGCTCTTTCTCCGGAGGGATCGAGTCGTTGATCAGGAACGGCTTGATCGAGTGGTACTGCTTGAAGAACTGGGTCATGTCGACGATCAGGTCGCGCACCACCGGCAGGCCTGGCAGCGGACGCAGCACGATAGGCTCGGTCAGCTCGTTCAGGTTGGTGGTGCAGGCCAGGCCGTTCTTGCCGTTGATGTTCATCGCGTCGGAACCGCACACGCCTTCGCGGCAGGAGCGGCGCAGCGACAGCGAGTCATCCACGTCGGACTTGATGCGCTGCAGTGCGTCCAGCAGCATCTTGTCGGTGTCTTTCAGCTCGACCGTCAGGTCTTGCATGTACGGCTTGGCGTCCTTGTCCGGATCGTAACGGTAAATCTTGAATTTGAGAGTACGTGCCATGTTGTGAGGCCCTTGCTTAGAAAGTACGTGGTTTCGGTTTGAAGGTATCAACCGTCAGCGGCTTGGTGACGACTGCCTTGTATTCCAGGCGGTTGCCTTCCGAGAACCACAGCGTGTGCTTCATCCAGTTTTCGTCGTCGCGTTGCGGGTGGTCGTCCTGGGCGTGGGCGCCACGGGATTCCTTACGCGCGTTGGCGGAGACGATGGTCGCTTTCGCGGTTTCGATCAGGTTGTCCAGTTCCAGCGCTTCCACGCGGGCGGTGTTGAACACCTTGGACTTGTCCTTGTACGAAACGTGCTTGCGGCGCTCGTCCAGCTTCAGGATTTCTTCTACGCCCTTGGCCAGCATTTCGTCGGTACGGAACACGCCGCAGTACTTCTGCATGGTGGCGCGGATGTCGTTGGCCACGTCTTGCACGCGCTCGCCACCAGTGGAGGTTTCCAGGTGGTTCAGGCGGTTCATTGCGAAGTCGGCTGCATCCTTCGGCAGCGGCTTGTTTTCCTTCTGCTTCAGGTTCTGGGACACCACGTGGTTGCCGGCTGCGCGGCCGAACACCACCAGGTCCAGCAGGGAGTTGGTGCCCAGGCGGTTTGCACCGTGCACGGAGACGCAGGCGCATTCGCCGATGGCGTACAGGCCGTTCACGACTTTCTGGGTGCCGTCGCCGTTAGGCACGACTACCTGGCCGTGGATATTGGTCGGGATACCGCCCATCTGGTAGTGGATGGTCGGAACGACCGGGATTGGTTCCTTGGTCGCGTCGACGTTGGCGAACTTGTGGCCGATTTCCAGGATCGATGGCAGGCGCTTCTGGATGGTCTCGGAACCGATGTGGCGCAGGTCCAGCAGGACGTGGTCCTTGTTAGGACCGCAGCCGCGGCCTTCCTTGATTTCCTGGTCCATGGAGCGGGACACGAAGTCGCGTGGCGCCAAGTCTTTCAGGGTCGGGGCGTAGCGCTCCATGAAGCGTTCGCCGTTCGAGTTGATCAGGATGCCGCCTTCGCCGCGCACGCCTTCGGTGATCAGCACGCCCGCGCCGGACACGCCGGTCGGGTGGAACTGCCAGAATTCCATGTCCTGCAGCGGCAGGCCGGCACGTGCCGCCATGCCCATGCCGTCACCGGTGTTGATGAAGGCGTTGGTCGATGCTGCGAAGATACGGCCTGCGCCGCCGGTTGCGAAGATGGTGGTCTTGGCTTCCAGGATCATGCATTCGCCGGTTTCCATTTCCAGGGCCACCACGCCAACGACGTCGCCGTCGGCATCGCGCACCAGGTCCAGGGCCATCCACTCGACGAAGAAGTGGGTGCGGGCGCGCACGTTGCGCTGGTACAGGGTGTGCAGCAGTGCGTGGCCGGTGCGGTCAGCCGCGGCGCAAGCGCGCTGCACGGGCTTCTCGCCCAGGTTCGCGGTGTGGCCGCCGAACGGACGCTGGTAGATGGTGCCGTCCGGGTTACGGTCGAAAGGCATGCCGAAGTGTTCCAGCTCGTAGACGACTTTCGGTGCTTCGCGGCACATGAATTCAATCGCATCCTGGTCGCCGAGGTAGTCGCCACCTTTGACGGTGTCGAACATGTGCCAGTACCAGTTGTCTTCCGACATATTGCCCAGCGAGGCGCCGATGCCGCCCTGCGCTGCCACGGTGTGGGAGCGGGTCGGGAACACCTTGGACAGCACGGCCACGTTCAGGCCGGCTTCCGCCAGTTGCAGGGAGGCGCGCATGCCGGAACCGCCGGCGCCAACGATCACCGCGTCAAAGCGGCGGGTAGGGATTGCAGATTTGATAGCTGCCACGATTTACACACTCCACAGAATTTGCATCGACCAGGCGGCGCAAACGATCAGCCAGCCAATGGTTACGATTTGCAGGAAAAGACGCAGGCCGACCGGCTTGATGTAGTCCATCCAGATGTCACGCACGCCAACCCAGGCGTGGTAGAACAGGGCCAGCAGGGTCACTGCGCTGAACAGCTTGAACCACTGCTTGGCGAACAGCGCCGCCCAGCCTTCGTACGACGGGGTCGACGAAGTGAAGATCATGAAGAACAGGACGGCGGTGTACACCACCATCAGCACGGCGGTCACACGCTGGACCAGCCAATCCTTGACGCCATAGTGGGCGCCGACAACCAGGCGTTTTGGGCCGATGTTATTGTTAGCCATTTAGAACACTCCAAACAATTTCAGTGCGACCAGCGCGGTCACGATGACGGTGATCACCACCACCACGGTGGCGGACTTGCGCGCGGAATCCTTGTCCAGGCCGACGTGGGTGTCCATGATCAGGTGGCGTACGCCGGCGCAGAAGTGCTGGGTGTAGCCCCAGGCCAGTGCCAGCATGACCAGCTTGGCGATCGGGTGGGAGGCAATGATCATGAAGTTGGCGAAGGTGTACTCGGAGCGCAGCGATTCCTGCAGCAGGTACAGCACGAACGGCAACAGCAGGAACATCAGGGCGCCGCTGATGCGGTGCAGGATGGAGACGATGCCAGCCATCGGCAACCGGTAGTTCATCAGATCCGTAACGTGGATGTTACGGAATTCTGGCCGCTCTTTTTTTGGGGTTTCCCGCACGGCTTCAGTCATATACAACCTCCCTATGCTTTATTACAAATGATTTGCCAAACTTGGCGAAGCTAAGATTTTCGCCGATTTTTGCTCTTACGACCAATATGTATTGTTACATATCACCAAAATATTATTGCGGCGCACCCTAACTGAGATCATTTTGATAATGATGCCGTTCTGTCAGGTACAGGCCGCGGCGCAATTCAACCGGTTTGTCGCCGTAAGTGAAGGAGACTCGTTCGGCGCACAGCAGGGGCGTTCCTGCCCCAATTTTCAGCAGCGCGGCGTCACCCTCCTCGGCGCATACGGCACGGAGCTTTTCTTCTGCGCGGATCATGCGGGTACCGAATTCGGATTCGAACAGGCCGTACATCGGGCCTTTGTATTCATTCAGTCGTTCCGCCGTCAGGCCTTTGAAGATCAGGCCGGGCAGCCAAAGCTCTTCCACGATGGTGGGCACGTTGTCGAAGCTTTGCACGCGCTTGATGTAGACCACGGCATCGCCCGATTTCAGGTCAAGCAGGCGCGCCACTTCGGCGGGTGCGCGCAGGCGCTTGACTTCAATGAACCGGGATTCTGGATAATGCGGCACACCCTCGTCCGGCACCAGGCGCAGGAAGCGGAAATGTGCGCGCGCTTCATGGTGGGTGGACACGAAAGTGCCCTTGCCTTGCTTGCGCACTACCAGGTTTTCCGCAGCCAGTTCGTCGATCGCCTTGCGCACGGTGCCCTGGCTGACCTTGAAGCGGTTGGCCAATTCAACTTCGCTGGGGATCATTTCGCCCGGCTTCCATTCGCCGGACTGCAGGCTCTGGGTAATCAGGCCTTTGATCTGCTGGTACAGGGGAGAAAAAGTGGGGGACGGTGCGCCGGCCGCGCCAAGGGCGTCAGAAGTGGTCTGGTTGGGCGTGACGGGATTCATAGCCCGCTATTCCACCACATCCAACCCTCTACGTCCAGAAAAATCCTATAACTTATATGTCTTATATAAGACATAAGATAGGATTGACAGCCAGTCACTGGAAGCCTACACTCGCCCGAATTGTCGTATCATTACGAGCTTACACCGTTTTCACGTCCACTTTGGAGATTCACCATGGCTAAAACCCCAATGCGTGTTGCCGTTACCGGCGCCGCCGGCCAGATCGGCTATTCCCTGCTGTTCCGTATCGCCAACGGCGACATGCTGGGCAAAGACCAGCCAGTCATCCTGCAACTGCTGGAAATCCCTGACGAGAAGGCCCAGAAAGCGCTGAAAGGCGTGATGATGGAAATCGACGACTGCGCATTCCCGCTGCTGGCCGGCATGACCGCCCACTCCGACCCGATGACCGCCTTCAAGGATGCCGACGTGGCCCTGCTGGTTGGCGCCCGTCCTCGCGGCCCAGGCATGGAGCGTAAAGACCTGCTGGAAGCCAACGCACAGATCTTCACCGTGCAAGGCAAGGCGCTGGACGCCGTCGCTTCGCGCAACGTGAAAGTGCTGGTGGTCGGCAACCCAGCCAACACCAACGCCTACATCGCCATGAAGTCCGCTCCTTCCCTGCCAGCGAAGAACTTCACCGCCATGCTGCGCCTGGACCACAACCGCGCCCTGTCGCAAGTCGCTGCCAAGACCGGCAAGGCTGTCAAGGACATCGAAAAGCTGTGCGTATGGGGCAACCACTCCCCAACCATGTACGCTGACTACCGCTTCGCCACCATCGACGGCGCATCGGTAAAAGACATGATCAACGACCAGGAATGGAACGCCAACGTGTTCCTGCCAACCGTGGGCAAGCGCGGCGCAGCGATCATCGAAGCACGCGGCCTGTCTTCCGCAGCTTCCGCAGCCAACGCTGCGATCGACCACGTGCATGACTGGGTGCTGGGCACCAACGGCAAGTGGACCACCATGGGCATCCCGTCCGACGGCTCCTACGGCATCCCTGAAGGCACCATGTTCGGCTTCCCAGTAACCTGCGAAAACGGCGAATACAAAATCGTCCAGGGCCTGGAAATCGACGAATTCTCGCAAGAGCGCATCAACATCACGCTGAAGGAACTGACCGAAGAGCGTGAAGGCGTGAAGCACCTGCTGCCATAATCGTCTTTTACAGTGGAACCGGTTAAACCACCGATCCGCCGTACCCGCCGCGCTGCCGAGGGCAGCGCGGCTGCTGTTTCATCTAACGCACCAATGCATCCATCCGAGGTTTTATTCCAGGGCACACGCCAGCCGCTGCTGCTCCCTGCCTGCGACCACTACGCCGGCAGCGAAAAGCTGATGCGCAAATCCATGGCCCTGCAACAAGAGCTTGGTCCCCTGTTCGACATCACCTTCGATTGCGAGGACGGCGCCGCCGCCGGCAACGAAGAATCCCACGCCAAGCTGGTCGCCCTGCTGCTGCTCGACGAAGCCAATGAGTTCAACCGCATCGGCGCCCGCGTGCATGACGTTAACAGCCCGTTCTTCGAACGCGACGTGGAAATCATCTGCACCGAGGCAGGCCACAAGCTGGCCTATATCGTGGTGCCGAAACCGGAAAGCGTGCAGGAAGTCGAGCGCGCCATCGACCTGGTGAACAAGCATGCCGCCAAGTCCGGCCGCGCGACGCCCGTTCCAGTGCACGTGCTGATCGAGACCCATGGCGCGCTGCGCGACGTGCACGATATCGCCGCCCTGCCCCAGGTCGAATGCCTGTCCTTCGGCATCATGGACTTTGTCTCGGCCCACTACGGCGCCGTGCCGGGCAGCGCCATGCGCACTCCAGGCCAGTTCACCCACCCGCTGGTAGTGCGCGCCAAGCTGGAAATCGCCGCCGCCTGCCACGCGCACGGCAAGGTGCCGTCGCATAACGTCACCACTGAAATCAAGGACTCCGCCGTGGTGGCCACCGATGCCCAGCGCGCAGCCGCGGAGTTCGGCTTCACACGCATGTGGAGCATCCATCCGAGCCAGATAAAACCTGTCATAAAGGCATTTACGCCGCGTGCATCCGAAGTCAATGAGGCTGCAACCATCCTGCATGAGGCAGAGAAGGTACAGTGGGGGCCGATTAACCTGCATGGTCGCTTGCATGACCGCGCGAGCTATCGCTATTATTGGACGGTTCTGCAGCGAGCCAAGCTCGCAGGCCTGCCGCTGCCGGACTCCGTTGCCGCCCTAGTCGGGGCGGCCGAATCAAAAGGAGCCCAATAATGTCTTTTATTAAACTGATCACTGCCTGCGCCATGGCACTCGCCATCGCCGCCCCTTCCGCATACGCCGCCCCTAAGAAAGCTGCCGCCAAACCCGCCGCCGAACAAGGCGTGCCGGAATCGAGCGTGAGCGGGCAGACGGCCACCAACTATGCCTGCGAACTGGGCAACAAGATCACCATTTACAGCAGCGCTGACGATGGCAACAGCATCATCATGCGCTGGAAAAACCGCCTGCACCGCCTGACTCGCGAAGCCACCTCCACTGGTGCGCATCGCTTCGAGAACAAGATTGCAGGCCTGATCTGGATCGGCATCCCTGCCAAGGGCATGCTGCTGGATTCCAAGGTGAACCGCCAACTGGCGAACGAATGCAAGACATCTGATCAAGCGCTCGGACTTTAATCAATAAGGAGAGGACATGTCCCGCAACACACTGAATACGCTTAAGGATTTCCCGATCGGGGCAAAGAAGGGTAAGTTCTACTCCCTGCCAGCCCTGGAAAAGGAACTGGGCGCCAAGATTTCCCGCCTGCCAGTATCGATTCGCGTCGTGCTGGAATCCGTTCTGCGTAACTGCGACGGTAAGAAAGTGACCGAAGAGCACGTCAAGCAGTTGGCTAACTGGGGCGCAACCGCTGCCCGCACCGACGAGATCCCATTCGTCGTAGCCCGCGTTGTGCTGCAGGACTTCACCGGCGTTCCACTGCTGGCCGACCTGGCTGCAATGCGTAACGTCGCCTCCAAGATGGGCGTGAACCCTAAGAAGATCGAACCCCTGGTCCCGGTGGACCTGGTGGTTGACCACTCGGTCACCATCGACCACTTCCGCGAGCCTAAGGCCCTGGACCTGAACATGAAGCTGGAATTCTCGCGCAACAACGAGCGCTACCAGTTCATGAAGTGGGGCATGCAAGCCTTCGACACCTTCGGCGTGGTGCCACCAGGCTTCGGCATCGTGCACCAGGTGAACCTGGAATACCTGGCACGCGGCGTGCACAATGCATCCGGCGTGTACTACCCTGACTCGCTGGTGGGCACCGACTCCCACACCACCATGATCAACGGTATCGGCGTGGTGGGCTGGGGCGTGGGCGGCATCGAGGCGGAAGCCGGCATGCTGGGCCAGCCAGTGTACTTCCTGACCCCGGACGTAATCGGCGTGAACCTGACCGGCGCCCTGCGCGAAGGCTGCACCGCGACCGACCTGGTGCTGACCATCACCGAAATGCTGCGTAAAGAAAAAGTCGTGGGCAAGTTCGTCGAGTTCTTTGGCGAAGGCACCGAGTCCCTGTCCGTGACCGACCGCGCAACCATCGCCAACATGGCTCCGGAATACGGCGCGACCATGGGCTTCTTCCCAGTCGACGACGCGACCATCGAATACTTCGAAGGCACCGGCCGCACCAAGGACGAAATCGCTGCATTCCAGTCCTACTTCAAGGCGCAAGGCATGTACGGCGTGCCGAAGAAAGGCGACATCGACTACACCCGCGAACTGCACCTGGACCTGTCCACCGTTGCACCGTCGCTGGCCGGTCCTAAGCGTCCGCAAGACCGCATCGAAATCGGCAACGTGAAGTCCACCTTCACCGAACTGTTCTCGAAGCCAACCACCGAGAACGGCTTCAACAAGAAGTCCGACGACCTGACCAAGACCTACACCACCAGCAATGGCGTGAACGTGAAGAACGGCGACGTGCTGATCGCCGCCATCACCTCCTGCACCAACACCTCGAACCCGAGCGTGCTGCTGGCAGCCGGCCTGCTGGCCAAAAAAGCCGTGGAAGCCGGCCTGACCGTCGCTCCGCACATCAAGACCTCGCTGGCTCCTGGCTCGCGCGTCGTGACCGAGTACCTGACCGCCGCCGGCCTGCTGCCATACCTGGAAAAGCTGGGCTTCGGCGTGACCGCTTACGGCTGCACCACCTGCATCGGCAACGCTGGCGACCTGACCCCGGAACTGAACGCCACCATCACCGGCAACGACATCGTTGCTGCTGCCGTGCTGTCCGGCAACCGTAACTTTGAAGCGCGTATCCACCCGAACATCCGCTCCAACTTCCTGGCATCGCCACCGCTGGTCGTCGCTTACGCGATCGCAGGCAACGTGACCCGCGACCTGATGACCGAACCGGTCGGCCAGGGCAAGGATGGCAAGGACGTGTACCTGGGCGACATCTGGCCGACCTCGCAAGAGATCAATGCCCTGATGAAGTTCGCAATGAACTCCAAGGTCTTCAAGTCCAACTACGCCGACGTCAAGGGCAACCCAGGCAAGCTGTGGGAAGCCGTGTCCTCGACCGAAGGCCAAGTGTACAACTGGCCTGATTCGACCTACATCGCAGAACCTCCATTCTTCGATGGCTTCGAGATGAAGCCGAAGGCAGCGGAAGCCGGCATCAAGGGCGCGCGCGCACTGGGCGTGTTCGGCGATTCCATCACCACCGACCACATCTCGCCAGCCGGCTCGATCAAGGAAGACGGCCCGGCAGGCAAATGGCTGAAGGAAAACGGCGTGCTGAAGGCCGACTTCAACTCCTACGGCTCGCGCCGCGGCAACCACGAGATCATGATGCGCGGCACCTTCGCCAACGTGCGTATCAAGAACAAGATGATTCCTCCTAAGGCCGACGGTTCCGCAGTTGAAGGCGGCATCACCCTGCACCAGCCATCGGGCGAACAACTGTCGATCTACGATGCAGCAATGCGCTACATCGAAGAAGGCACCCCGACCATGATCTTCGGCGGCGAAGAATACGGTACCGGCTCCTCCCGTGACTGGGCGGCCAAGGGCACCCAGCTGCTGGGCGTGAAGGCTGTGATCTGCCGTTCCTTCGAGCGTATCCACCGTTCCAACCTGGTGGGCATGGGCGTGCTGCCGCTGCAGTTCATCGGCAACGACTCCGTGGAATCGCTGGGCATCACCGGCAAGGAAGTGTACGACCTGAAGGGCCTGGAAGGCGAAATCAAGCCTCAACAGCAAGCCACCCTGGTGATCCACCGCGCCGACGGCTCGACCAAGGAAGTGCAAGTTCTGCTGCGTATCGACACCCCGATCGAAGTGGACTACTACAAGCACGGCGGCATCCTGCCATTCGTGCTGCGCCAGCTGCTGGCTGCCTAATAAAATAAATGGGGACGTACCCCATTTATTTAGCAACAAACGCCACCTTCGGGTGGCGTTTTTTATTGCAGCGCTCATTTACCGCGAAGTCTTGCCGAATCCACTACAATAAGGGTACCAAGGTTTCCTTTCTCACTAAGAAAAGCGCTATGCGTCGCCCATCCAAAGATTCAACCCATAAACTATCTGCCGACAGCCAGCGCCTTATCTCCCTCGCCCAAGCCCTGGGCCAGGCCGCCAGCCGCATTGAAGAGCGTAACTGGGAACGGGTGCTGGATGCCCAATTGCACAAACTGCTGCGCACAGGACATCAGGATACTGTCGACTCGGCACTGAACGCGCTGTTCAGCGTGGACCTGCCTGCCTACGACATCCTGATGGACAGCGTGGAAGCGGTCAGCGAATCCGACACCATCGTGGTGGAAGTCGACGGCGAATCGCGCGAATACGACATCCTGCTGGTGGCTGCCCCGGTGCTGGCCTGGACGCGCTTCTCGATCGCCTCCGGTCAGATCCCGGCCGACATCCTGAACACCCTGTCGGCACACTTCTCCGCCCACCTGCTGGCCGACGGCACGCACATGGCGATGTCGTCCACGCTGTACTCAATCGACCAGCTGCCGCGCACCCATGCCGAGGCCTACTCGAAAGTGCACAAGCTGGCGCAGGCCGCGCTGAAAGGCCAGGCCGTCAAGTCCGAAGCCAAGCAAGCCGAAACCGCGCCCTTCCTGGCCGATACCCGCTACCTGATGGTGGCCGTGGTAGCGCCGCACAACGGCCCGATGTTCCGCTGGCAGATGCCGGCACATCATGCCACACAAGCCGAAGTACGCCGCGATGCGCTGGCCGCGTGGATCACGCAAGCCACGCCGACCGTTGCCCGCCTGCTGCCAGGCTGCGGCATCGAACTGCTGCTGCCGGAAGCCTATTACACCGGCTGCCGCGAAGCCGACAAGCTGATTCGCCCGGTTTCGATCCGCGCCGCCGTGCATTACCTGACGCATTCGCTGGCTTGCGAGCCATCCGACCTGCGCGCGGTGATCGCAGGCTTCGGCGACGAGTCCGCACCGGATGGGCAGGTGGACGAATACCGTGTCGCCTTCACCCGCCGTTCGGACAGCGATGTGATGTATGGGGTGGTGTGGCCGCTGTATGGCCAGGAAGACGAAGAAGGCACGCCGGCTGAAGGCCTGTCCGGCAGCATGGCCGAACTGCTCAAGCCGCGCACGCCGGTCGAAGAAATCGTCGAGCACCTGAATGCCGCCGGCGTATCGCAGGTGAAGAAACTGGGCGAGAAGTATGTCGCCGAATACTGCGACGACTGCGGCGCTCCTCTCTTCGCCGATCCTTCAGGCGAGCTGGTGCACGCAGAAATGCCGGAAGACGCCGCCACTGGCACCGAGCATTTCCACTAAGAAGAAAAGCCCGCGGTCAACGCGGGCTTTTCTCTTGGGGAGACGCTCCTGCGGGCGGTGCTCCAGGCAAATAAATAATCATCGGCGGTTGCGCTGGGGCGCGGGTCATTGCCGGATCCTCCCTCCAATAAAGATTCCCCATGCCGACGAACAACCCTGAGAATCCCAGGAACAAGCCGATGACGGTCGCCAACGTCCAGCGCGCGATGTCGGCACGCAACGCCTCCAGGTCAGCCTTGGTTGCTAAGGTCGGCAAGATTGCCTCGATACGGGCGAGGCGGGAGTCGTGATCTTCGTCCATACATCCAGCATACGCCGGACGGGTATCACTTCCAAGTGCTGAAAGGCTGCTTAATCAGGCGTGAATTGAGGTATCGCAAGTCGTGGGTAACTTCCTCACCAGCCCAGTCCGGCTTGTCGAAAACAGCGTCTTCTGCCGGCAATTCGATCTCGGCGACGACGAGGCCGGCATTCTCGCCAAGGAACTCGTCCACTTCCCACACAAAGCCACCGTAAGGGATACGCCGGCGGTACTTCTCGATCAGCGGCCGCTCGCACAAGCTGTCCAGCAGTTCGGCGGCTTCGGCGACGGGGATCTCATACTCCCACTCCCCGCGCGCCGCACCGACATTCTTGCTCTTGATGGTCAAGACCGCCCGCTCCCCCTCAATCCGCACGCGCACGGTGCGCTCGGCATGCGAGGACAAGTAGCCCTGGCGCAGCAGCACCGGCTCGCCTTGCGCGCGCCAGCCCTCGCCTTTCACCAGAAACTTGCGTTCGATCTCGACGCCCATCTGTCTTACTCGTCCAGCGACAGCAGGATAGGCTGCAGGATCGCCGCGCCCAGCGCTGCGCTGCGCGCGCCGTTCCAGCCGACGGTCGGAACCGGCAGGTCCGCGTTATCCTTGAACGGCATTTCCAGCGTCAGCGACAGCACCTTGAAGTGGTGGCCGATGTACTTGGAAGCCAGCGTGAGCATGTCTTCCTTGTACTTGGAAGGCGCATAGCCCACCGCGTCCTGGAAGTCAGGCGAAGCATTCTTGTAGCGGTCGATGAAGTTCTTCTGGCGCGCCATCTGCTCCGGCGTGAAGTTCTCCAGCATCTCGTTACCGGCCACGAAGTTGTAAGGCAGCGCCTCATCGCCGTGGATGTCAAAGAACATGTCGACGCCGGTTTCGTGGATCTTCTGTTTCACGCACAGCACTTCAGGCGAACGCTCCAGCGAAGGCGTCATCCATTCGCGGTTCAGGTTGGCGCCGGCCGCGTTGGTACGCAGGTTGCCGCGCACCGAGCCGTCCGGATTCATATTCGGCACGATGTAGAAGCAGCAGCGCTGCAGCAGCTTGCGCGCGATCGGGTTGGCATCGTCCAGGAGCGAATCCACCAGGCCTTCGATGAACCACTCGGCCATCGATTCGCCTGGGTGCTGGCGGGCGATGAACCAGATTTTCTTTTCAGCTTCCGGCTCGCCGATCACGACCAGGTTCATGTCGCGGCCGTCGACGGTGGAGCCGATATCCAGCACGCGAGCGATCGGGTTCTCGGCCACTTCGCCCAGCAGGCGCAGGTGGCGTTCCCACGAATACGGCTCGAAATAAGCGTAGTACACGCTGTCGTTATGCGGCGTGTGCTTGATGGTCATGACCTGGCCATCGAAGGAAGTCGGGACGCGGAACCAGTTCTCGCCATCGTAGCTGGCGGCAGCGTTGTAGTCTTCGAAGCCTTTGGCGTAGGTGGCGTCGCCGGCATTCAGGAACTTCATCGTCACCGCTTCGCCACGCGCGCCTTGCAGGCGGAAGTGGAACCACTGGTGGATATCGGCGGCGTTGTCCTTGCGGAGTTTCAGTTCGATGTTCGCGGCGTTGTCGGCGCGGACTACTTCGATGGCGCCAGAGTCGAAATTCTGGCTGATTTTGATGGTCATT